>JAJYJL010000687.1 GCA_021789565.1 Acidobacteriota bacterium | reverse complement strand
TGACTCTGCGTCCAGGCCTTTACGCACCTCTGGAGGGATGGTCCCCTCTCGCCCCATGGTCAGCATCGTGTGGTGGAACGTCCCAGCCATGAACATGATTCGCCAGAATATCCCCTCTCCTGTTTGGCCGGGCACGGCGCGTGAAAGCAGGCCCGCAAAGCGCATCCAGACCTTTTCAAGTTGGGCGCGGATTTGCCGCTCGACCTCAGGATCCGGATCGCCATAGAAGCGCCCAACCAAGCGCATGAATGCGGAGTTTCTTTTTCCGGCTGCAAAGCTTTTTTCGATGGAGGGTCGAACCATCGCCTCGATCAGTGCTTCAAGCCGGGGCGGATTGTCGCCCGCCTCGCGCTCCACCTCATCAAGGAACGCCATCTGCCGTTGGGCGATCGGCTCCAACCGCCGCATGAAGACCGCAGCCACCAGGTCCTGCTTGCTTCCGAAGTGATAATTGATGGATCCGAGATTGACACCCGCAGTGCCGGTGATGTCCCGGATGGAGGTGCCATCGATGCCTTTTTCGGCAAAAAGGCGCTCTGCCGTGTCGAGAATAGCTTCCCGGGTGCTTGAAGAGCCGGATGCTGAAGGGGAATCTTCCGGGCCTCGAGATGCCGGGCTTGAATGGATATGGGCGCTTTTGTCATTCATACGTTCGTATGATACAAACGTATGAATTACTCGTCAAGCGTTTTTCACAAGGGGCGGCACTTCGGTTGCCGCGCCACAGCTCGCTCAGCTTGTATTGAAAGTTATTCACCCATGGTTTGGGAGAGATAATTCGCCAGGCCGATCTGCTGGATCAGGCTCAACTGGGTTTCCAGGTAGTCGGCGTGCCGTTCCTCGTCTTGGAGGTTTGTTTTCAGCAGGTCCGCTGATCCGTCGTCGCCGGCTTTTCTGCAGGTGGCGATTCCTTGGTTATAGCTCACAATGGCCGCTTCTTCGCTTTCCAGATCAGCTTGGAATTGTTCCTCGACGTTCGCGCCCGCCACGATTTTCGGCATGGTTTCAACGTCGGGCATGCCATCCAGGAACAGGATGCGTTCCATCAGGTGCTCGGCGTGCTTCATCTCTTCAATGGCCCGGCGGGTGGTCAGCGCCGCCAGCTTCTTGTAACCCCAGTTGTCGCACATCTCGGCGTGGAGAATATACCCATGCACTGCTCCCAGTTCGTCGGTCAGGGCCGCCTGCAGAACTTTCAACACCTCAGGTTTTCCTTTCATGATGAACTCCTCTTATGGGCGCCACGCCTGGCTCCGCGCTGGTGGGCGGACCCTGCAGGGCAGAAATGGGCGGCAGGAACCTGCTGACCAAATCATACACCCGCCAGCGCTCCGTTGGAACCCTGCTGCCTTTCCGGCCGCAAGCACTTCGGCGGATTTGCTGGCCGAAAGCTGTCCTCAGGGGCTGGAACTTCATGGCGACGGCATGTAGTACCAAAGTAAGATTGTCAGATTTCTGCCTTCTGCCGACAATAGTGTGTGCAGGCAGGCGCACGCCTGATTATTAGAAGGTGAGGTGAGGGTTGCTAACGTCGGTTGTGGTGCTGATGATGTCTGGCGCTTTGTTCCTGTTTTACCTCCAGACCATCTGCGATAAGGTGCTGAAGCGGGAGTTCAGGCGGCCCTATTTCCTGGAGGTCAGCCACGCGATCCAACTGGAGTTTCCGCAGCTTCGGGAAGCGCTGGTTGAAGGCGTTTCGCCCGACTACGCCCAGACGCAGCTTGCTCTGCGGAGCGATTTCTTCACCCTGCAGTACCTGCTGAAAAACAGCGACTCTTCTCACCGGCGTCTTTCGCGCGGTGAAAGGCTGGTAATCCTTTATTTCCGCTTCCAGCTCTTCAGCCTGGCCGTCCGGCACGCCTTGAATCTGCAGGAGAACCAGGCGGTGCAGAGCCTGACTACCGCTCTTCAGTTTTTTGCCAATTCAGTGGGGGAGAAGCTGGCCACCGTTCCGGTTGCAGGGGCGCAGGCCAATCTTAACGCATGAACACGACCGCAATTCACAACGGAACGACCACGGCTTCGCAGCCATCATCCCGGCACGTGCAGGTTCTGACGGATGATGTTTCGCTCCGCAACCTTTACTACCTGATGAGAGGGCTGGCCGGCAGGGATGAGGGGGATGAATGCGAGCGCGCCATGGTGGCCATCGCTGCGCGCGACTATTATGACGTCGTGGTCCTTGACCTGAAGTGTTCTGACCGGCAGGCCGCCGATGATGCCCATGGGATCGGCAATGTCCAGGTCATGATGATGGGAAGGATGCTGATGATCACCGCCGAAGCAGCCGACCCGGAAACGATGAGCCTGGCTGAGAAATATCTCGTCACAGGACTCCCGGGCGCGCTGACCTGGCTTGCCGGCCGGCCTCATCCTTTGCGGAGGCCGGAAGGCGCCCTTTAGCGAGCGCCCTCAGCCCCCTAATGCCATCTGGCCAGATTCGCCTAAGGTTTCACTTTTCCGAGCCAGCCGAAGCTGTCCGGCGCTCCGGTAGGTTGCACGAACCAGTGCATCGGCTTCCCGCTGCAGCCCTTGCCTTCGGTAAAGCTTGTGACTTTGCCGCCTTTCGCCTCCAGATCCGCCTTGTAGCAATCGCCCAGCGAATTGGTGAAGTCGAAATTCTGCGTGCTGGTCTGGTCGCGGTTGCCGGAAAGCCTCACATGCCCCGCGTTGAAGTTGAAGTTCACGGTGTCGGCCGCCGTGCGCACATTCTGAACACTAGCCGTGTAGGGTGTCATCCCGGCCTCGCGCTCCTCGATGCGCTTTTCATAAACCTGGTGCAGATTGACGGTGTGGGTACGGCTGCGGTCGGAGTTGGACCGGTTCAGCACATTGGCGGTGAGCGAGTAATCAAACCAGCGCTCGAACGTGCGCCCGCCGGAATCGCCCCCGGTGCTCTTGCTGCTGCTGGTCACCCGGCCTGACTGTTCAGTGTCGTGGCGCGTGGCTCCGGCTTCGATGGTTGAAAACGTCTGCGTGTTGTTGAAACTGAGGTTCTGCTCAACGCGCGTGCTCACCCGGCCTGACGGCGTATTAACGTAGCCTTCGATTACGTAATTCTGCCTTGCCTTGGTCACCACATTGCCATTGACCTTGGCGGGGTCCGGGCCCATCGTGCTGCTGACGGTGGGTTCAAGCGAGGCTCCCTTGAGCGTGTTGCGTGTGACGGCTCCGCCTGTGTGCTCCGCCTTCGCGTCGCGGTAAACCAGCAGCGCTGCTCCCACGGAGAAGTATTGGTTTGCTCCCAGCACGCGAACCGCGACGGTATGCTGCGTGCCGTCGCTCACCAGGCCGGCGAACGGCGTAAGGTCAATCCGGTAGGGAACGAAGTCCAGCGTCTGGACGCCGGGCGTGGGCCGCCAAAGGAAGGGATCGATGCCGCCCGTGTAAACCCACGGGAAAATGGGAGCAAGCCCCGCCGGCTGGCCGTCAACCAGAACCTCCGTTTCGCGATAGCTGCCGCCGCTGCAGGCACGCGGGCGCTTGGGCGCTCCCTTGTAGCCGCGCCGCATGGCGAAACCCATGGTTTCCTTGATGTACTTGTCCGGCAGGCAGGTGTACCAGAACTCGTCGTGGAACTGGCTCTGCGAGAACTCATCCAGATAAATCCGCTCGGTGTTGCGCGGGAACGCAATCTTGCGTGCCAGTTCCTCGCTGCCGGTTTGCAGATTGACCGCCTCGTTCGCCGGGTTCAGCGCGTAGATCTCGTCGGGAGTGCGGGGCGCGGGATAGGCGGCGTCGGCAGGGTAGAAGAGGATCCGGGCGCTGGCGTGGATGACGCTGGCGCGCAAGGGGTCAGTCCAGTTGTTGATGAGCGCGTCGCCTTTGCCGGGCAAACGCAGCAGGCTCGTGTAGTCCGTCAGGTCGCGCTCGATCTTCCAGCTTGGCCCGAAGTCGGGCGAGGGCTCTTCCGTGGTGCCGAAATAAATGTTCACGCCGTTGAGCCAGATGGACGCGGTGCGGTCGTACTGGTGCCCGGGATCAACGGAGAAATCCGTCAGGAGCACTACCTTGGCCCACGGTCCCTTGCAGCCGGAGGGCGGCTGGTAATTGAACGGGTGCGGCACGGAATCCATCCGCGTGTTCTCGCCGGCCGGGCCGAAGTCCTCTTTGGGAAACAACTGCACGGTGCACGGCTTGGTATCCGGCACCGGCAGCGGCGGGTCCGCGATGGAGACATTTTGCGAGCCCACAACAGGCTTGTCCTGCGCTTGGAGCGCGTGCCCGCAAGATAAAAGGAATGCGACAACTGCGAGTGGCATGATGATCATGCTTTGAAACAATTTTCGAGACATACTCGAGACTCCCTCCTGTGATGGCTGCGTCGGGGTCAGCTTCTGCATCCTTCTCTTGCACCGCTGCGAAGGAACCCGTTGCTGTTGAACGGTGAATTCATCCGGTTGGATCAGTGCAGCCAGACGTTCCATTCAATCACGCGGAGCGGGCAGCGTCCAGAACAAATTGCTTGACAGTGGGGCGGGAGATCGGTATACTACTCTAGCCTATTTATAAGGCCGCGCCGCCCGCCGACATCCCTCCCTGCGGGCCCATTCCGGACGCGGCTGTGAGGGGAGTTCTGTGATGCCAAACCCAAGGAACAGCCGGGATTCTCATGCCCGGAAGCCTGCACACATCTCTGCTGCAAAGACGCCCGATACCGAAGGTCCTTCTGCACCGCCAGCGAGCGGCCATCACAGCCCGGCGGCGATTGCCGCCCGCCGCGCCAACCTTCTGAAAGCCCGCTCCGCTCCGCGCGAGCGCATCTACCGTTCCACAGAAAAGCGCCGGGCAGCGAGCCGCCGAAACCTGCGGAAGGCGCAGGCTGCCCTGCGCACTCGCCGCGGCAGCAGGCACGCGCGGCTGAACGCCGTAAAGCACGGCCTGCATACGCACGAGTTCAGCCCGGCCGCACTGCGGCGCCTGGGTGAAGATCCGAAGGAGTTCCGGGAGATGCAACGGCTTTTCCGCCGGCTGCTCTCGCCGCGCGAACGCCCGGAAAGGGAGCTGGTGCGCCGGCTTTGCGAGACCTGCTGGCGCCGCCTGCGGCTGTTCCGGGCGCGTGCCCGCCAGGAACAGGATGGGCTGCACCAGGCACTGGAGAAAGTTCCGCGCGCCCGCCACGTGCTGGGTGTGGAGGAAACGGAAATACGCGCGCAGTTTCTGGGCGTGGCGCTGTTTGACCTGAGCCGCACGGTGGATGAGGCGCTCAAGCTTCACTCTCAGATCGAGTGCCTGCTCCGCACCCTGCTGCGCAAGCGGTCGGCGGGAACCCTGGAATTCAACATGCTTTCGCGCCGCCGCGATTCTCGAATCGCGCAGGTCAAAAGCTTGTCGCTTGAGGCAAAACCGCTCGCCGAGATGACCGAGGCGGAAATTACAGACCGGGTCAGCTATTTCCCGATCGACCGCCTGCGTGAAATGG
>JAJYJL010000686.1 GCA_021789565.1 Acidobacteriota bacterium | reverse complement strand
AGGGCCACCGTTCCCAGCAGGGCGGACGACAAGACGCCCGACTGCCACGTGGGCAACAACCCCGCAAAGAACGCTGGCTGCGGCAGCAGATCAACCAGCCAGCAAAGTCCGTAGGCGACACCCATTCCAAGACCGCCGCTCAGGAAAACAACGATCAGCGTTTCAACAAAGAATTGCCACAGGATGGCGCTGGAAGTGGCGCCTACTGCTTTGCGGACTCCGATTTCCCGGGTCCGTTCGCGAACCGCCACCAGCATGATGTTCATCACGCCAATCCCGCCCAGCATCAGGCTGACCAGGCCCACCGCTCCCAAAAAGTACTTCATCCCGTCGGTCATCATGCTGAATTGCCGCGTATTCTCAACCGTGTCCCAGATGGAAGCCGCTTCTTCGTCGCGCGGATCAAAGCGGTGGAGTAACGCAAGCGAACGCCGCACCTGCTCCTGGCATTCCTCGTCCTCGGCAAAGGACCGTGGGGTCACCAGGAGATTGTCAATGGCGTGCGGCTCGGCAGGAGGGAGCTCCGGGAAGTCCTGTTCCATAGCGCTGAACGGAATATAAGCCTTGGTTACGTCCAGTCCATCGTAACTGTTGGTCTGTTCCTTGTGCTCCATGACACCGATCACGGTATAGGAAATATCGTTCAGATAGATGGTCCTGCCCACGGCCTCTCTCGAGGCGAAAAGTTGCTTCGCCACGTCGCTTCCCAGGAAGGCGACCCGATGGGCTTTGTTCTCGTCGTTCCAGTTGTAAAAGCGCCCCTCCGTGACGGAAAGGCTGCGGATATAGGCAAAAGGAGGAAGCGAAGCAGTAACCTCGATTGTGGCGCTGTTGTATGGGCTGCGAATGTTGATGCCCGACCGGCGAAGTTCGGGCAAGACGTACCGGCAGGAAGGAGCCTGGCTTGCGACAGTAAGGTAGTCCGTGTTCCGCCAACTGATATCGCGGCCTGCCCGCATGCCTCCTGCCTGCATGCTCGTTCGGCCGGAAAAGACAATCATGATGTCCCGGCCGAAGGTTTGCATCTGTTTTTCCTGGCCCACGCGCAGGCCTTCTCCAGCGGCCACCATCAGAATGATGGAGATGATTCCCCAGGCAATTCCGAACATGGTGAGGAACGTCCGGAGCTTGTGCGCCCGCAGAGTTTCGAGTGTGTCCCGGAACATATCGCGAAATGCCATGACCTTTCACCATGAACAACAGGCAGGGAAAATTTTCAGAAGGGCCGGCTACTGCAGAATGACCTGCTCGCCTCGCTTGAGGCCGCTCGTGACTTCCGCATTGATGCCATTCGAAATCCCGATCTGGATGGGCACCTTTTTCCAGCCCAATTTCGCCTCCACGGCAGGCACGTGGGCAAAAGTCTTGTGATCTTTGTCATACACGACGGCTGTCTCAGGGATGAGCAGGACGTTGTGCTTTTCCTGAATAATCAACTCGGCGTTGGCGCTCATGTTGGCTTTCAGCTCGCCGGAGGGGTTCTGAATGGAGACGCGCACCTCAAACGTGGTCACATTGTCTTTTTCCACGCCCATGGGGGAGATTTTAGTCACCGTGCCGTTATAGATCTTCTTGGGGAAGGACTCGACGCGAATCCTGGCAGCCTGGCCGAGATAGACTTTTCCGATATCCGCCTGGTCAACTTTGCCAAGCACGTAAACCGTGCTCATGTTCCCGACAGTAAAAAGCAGCGTGGCCTGCGAACCCATAACCAGGATGGAACTGACGGCGTCGCCGACTTCAACATCGCGTGAAAGGACAATGCCGTTGATTGGGCTTACGATAGTCGAATTCTGCAGGTCTTCTTTCGCCTGGTCCAAAGACGCCTGGGCCTGTGACACCTGGGCACGGGCGCGCGCAATGTCGGCCTTACTGACAGAAACGTTGCGCTTTGCAGACATCTGCTTGTTAAGGCTAATCTCATAAGCCTTCCTGGCGTCATCCAGTGCTGAATCCGGAATCAGCCCTTCGGCGGCGAGTTTGCGGTTGCGATCAAGCGTGGCCTTGAGAAAGGGAACGTCGGGCCCCTGCGCGTCAATAATGTTTCTCTCATAGACCGCCTGGGCCGATTGGACCGTGGCCTGGGCGGCTTCGAGGTTAGCCTCCGCCTCCTTGACCTGGGCCCTCAGTTGTTCCTTGTCCAATTCAAGCATCACCTGGCCTTCGGTGACGCGGTCGCCATAGTCCACAAAAATCTTCTTTACCAGGCCACTGGCTTTCGACTTGATTTCAACCTTCGCCAGCGGCTCTACTTTGCCGGTAGCCACAACGGACTGAGCGATGTCTCCCTGTTGGATCGTCGCGAGCTTGGAGGGATCGATGCTCGTGTCTGGATGCAGCACATTGCCCACTGCGAATACAGTTGCGCCAAGCCCAAGCGCCGCGACCGAAATAAGGATCCAACGTGTGCGCCTGGAACTGCGATGATTGTTCGCCATAGAGACCTTCCCAAAGTTTCTTTTCAATTCCTCTTACCCATTAATACGCCCGATGTATGGGCGATGTTCCACAGAGTCGTGGGGAATCCTCAGGCGATGTGAGAGAGCTATGTGGAAAACGCCGCGACGTGCGTTGCCATGCCCGATCAGGATGTACTATATTTCACTTCGTCCCTTTGCCTGGTGGCATCATACGGTTGCAGGCAGCGGATGGCAGAAAGCATTTCACCAGCTCTGGAGATGGAGCAAGCATACCTTCCAGGAATCGGGAGACAAATCGCTATGGCAAACAAAATTGATCGGCGTTCTTTCCTGAGCCGGACCACCGGATCGTTGATGGCTACCTCGATGTTCCCTGCTGCCGGCCGGACAGGCGGCAGCTTTCTTGGCGACGGCATGCCTGAAATACAAGGTGAAGACCGGCACAAGATCCTTGCGGCGGAGCCGATGGGGATATTTCCCAGGCCTCATGAGATCACTGAAACGCACAGGCATTTTCTGTTGAACGAAGAAACAACAATCATCCTTCCCGGCGCCGCTTCACAGCATGACTTGCGTCTGGCGCGTTTCCTGGTCGAGGAACTGAGTGACCGGTACGGAGTCCAGCCCAGGGTGCGGCACGAGAATACGCTGCCCGATGGCAATCGCTTTATTCTTATGGGCTCGATCAGCAATCCCCTGGTGCGGGAATATTGCCGCCGGCATCGGCCGGACGTTTCCGCCACGAACCCCGGCCCGGAGGGTTATTTCCTTCACGTAGATGACGGCGCGGTTGTAGTGGCAGGCTCCGACGAGCGGGGAGCTTTCTATGGATTGCAGTCTTTGCGGCAACTGATCAGGAAGCTGGCGGGCAAGCTTCAGATCCAGGGTGTTCAGGTGCGGGACTGGCCCGACAAGCCGTTCCGCGGCGTTTATCTTTACGCACCCGGCCGCGACAACATTCCGATGTTCAAGCGCTTTGTCCGCGATTTCATGGCCCAGTACAAGTTCAACACCGTTGTGATTGAGATGAACGCCTGCATGCGTTTCGACGGTCACCCGGAATTGAACGAAGGCTGGGTGGAATTTACGCGTGACACCAACTACAGCCGGCGCAACTACCCGCCGGGCCCTTTGCATGGCCGGGAACAAAATTCTTCCCATCAGGATTGCGGCGACGGCGGATTTCTGGAGAAAGCCGAAGTCGCGGACCTGGTTGATTGGTGCCGGCAGTACCAAATCGATGTGATTCCCGCCATTCCCTCGTTGACGCATGCCTTTTATCTGTTGACGAAGCATAAGGAATTGTCGGAAGTTCCGGGTGACAAATGGCCGGACACCTACTGCTCCTCGAACCCGAAGAGCTACAAGTTACTGTTTGAGGTGATGGACGAATTTGTTGAGGTAATGAAGCCCAAAATGGTCCACGCGGGCCACGACGAATGGTTTGCGCCTTTTGGTCTGTGCCCCTGTTGCAAATCGAAAAACCCCGGTGAAGTCTATGGCAACGACCTCATCAAAATCCATGAGTATCTGGCGAACAAGGACATCGGGATGGCGATCTGGGGCGACTATCTGCTGGAAAGCGTTCGTGGCAAGGGATTGCGCCGCCACGTTACTCACGATGGCTGGGTGTACTATTCGCCGGGCGCCATGACCCCGCAGCAGGTGAAGGAACTGGTCCCGAAGGACATCCTGATCTTCAACTGGTTCTGGTCAGAGAAGGAGAAGGGCAGGATCAACGAAGCGCAACTGGATGATTTTGGATTCCGGCAGATTTACGGGAACATGCAGCCTTACCTTCAGGAATACCCCGAGCGCGTCAAGCGTTCGACGATCATCGGCGGCGCTCCTTCAGCGTGGGAAGCAACCAACGAATTCAACTTTGGCAAAGACTTGATGTACAGTTTTCTCGGCTGCAGCAGCCTTCTGTGGTCCACGGGCGTGCTGCAACCCGCCAAACTTTCTTCCATTGTTCAGGCCGCCGTGCCGGACCTGCGCCGTAATCTCAGCGGAGAAACGTCTCCCAGCCAGGCGGGCGATCCGGTCGTTCCCATTGATATTTCCGCCGCATTCAACATGCCGCTTCGCGACTCCGCGTTCGGAGTGGATCTTGGCAGCATGCAGACTGGTAGAATCACGGCGGGAAGCAAAACGTTTGACCTGGCATTGCCGCCCCCGAGTGGCAAGGGCATCGTAATGGTGGGCACGGAAGGGAAGACTCCCAATCCCTTGCCGCGCGAGGTTCGCGGCATCCGGGTTGGCGAAGATGCCACAAGCCTGATTTTCCTGCACGCCTGCGCCCTTCCTGCCATCAACAAGGAAGCCTATCGCCTTATCTGGGACATGCTTGACTCCTCGGACCTGCTGGGCTGGTACGAGGTAGTTTACGACGACGGATTGCCGGAGCTCATTCCGATTCGTTACGGCGTTAATATTCTGGAATGGAACTGGCGCCGGCAACCTCGCCGGGGAGCTTACTGCTACGGCGCGGATGAGGTGGCTTGTGCGCGCGGCAGCGAAAATCCCATAACCTTCTTCGCACTGGAATGGACAAGCCCGCGCCTGGGCCAGGTGATTCGCGAAGTGAATATGAAAGGCTCGAAGGGATTTCGAGGGGCCGTCCCGGGGTTCGAAAATTCTTTTGGAAAAGTTATCCCCAATAACGCCGTGATGCTGAAAGCCATCAGCTACCTTAAAAGGCGGGGCTGACGGACTGCGGTTCCGGGCGGGACACAAAGGGCGATGGCCGGCAACCGCCGCCCGATTTGGTCGGCTGCGCCGCGTTTGGACGGCGGCGCAGCGCTGGCCCTTCTCTGAGGTACGATCAGGCCGCAAGCGGGTGGCGGATGCTATAATCCATCCGTGCGCCAGCGAATTGTAATTATCGAAGACGAAAAAGACATCGTAGACCTTGTCCGGTACAACTTTCGCAAGGAAGGCTTTGACGTCGAAAGTTTTTCGAGCGGCAGGGACGGCCTGGAATACATCCGCAAGAATTCCGTTGACCTGGTCTTG
>JAJYJL010000685.1 GCA_021789565.1 Acidobacteriota bacterium | reverse complement strand
GTTTCGGAAACTTCGGTTGAATAGGGGAAAGGCGCGTTATAGACGAGGCCCACGCAAACCACGGATTGCGCGGAGGATAAAATAAGCCGCGGGTCATGACGCTTGGGATTCTCCAGATAGTACATCTGGCCGCCATAGCCCTGGTCGACCCATCTGCGGGCGAAGTCCAGGTCTTGCCAGATACCCACGGGGGCGATTCCGGCCAGATCAAAGCCGATTTCAAGCGCTTTTTGTTTCAACAACAGGTTGAGAGGCATTTCTCATCCATCATACTGCAGTGGGGACGAACCTGATTCGCAACTGCGGGAACCGCGTGAGACTTATAATTCAGCAGGCCAAACTCAGGATTTCATTTCAACCGCTACGGTTGCACAACATGACTCTGATCAAGAAGGTGCACATAAATTTCGCCAACATATTGAATTTCAAGGAGATTTCCAGTTTCCATTCAAGCGGATTTTAAAGCCATCCAACCGTTTATAGCTACAGTTCGGCGCAAAATGCTTATCCCAAAGGCAGATGTTTCTTAAAATCCAACCTGCAAGTCTAGGTACCTGAAGATTGCACCATCAGATTGCGGGTTATTGTAGGAACCATAAAGCAATCGAGATTGCGCGTAAGCCTTGAAGGTTCTGGTTTGCAATGAGGTCTGGACTGGAAGTTGATTGATTGGCTTTTACGCGCGGACGGTTTTATTTGCGGGAGTTGTTCTCAGCCGAAGGTTTGCAGTTGACGGCTGGATGACCTCGCCCGACGTGAAAAGAACGTAACACCCTCCCCAAAGTGTGGTGGGTGACCATTTCAACAAAGAGGGGTGCTGCATTATGCCACGTATTCGAGGTCAACGAGGAATGAAGTATGTCGACCGCGCGGTCACTGCGACCGCCGGTGTGCTGTTCGACGGTATTCAGTTTTTCAACAAGTACAAACCAGCCCCGGCTTTTACTCCGAATTGGTCTGATAAACCGCTGCTGAAATCCTGGCAGAAGACCAAGCCGAAACTTGGATGGCCGCGGGAAACCGATTCGCTTTGCCCTGGTTGCGTCATGGAAGCACGGGAAGCGATCATTTCAGGCAAGAAGGACTGGAAAGACCTCCTCAACACGAAAGTCGGCGAAATCAAGGCGCAGATTATTGAGCGTGACGGCCAGGTATGGATGGTGAAAGACTGCCCAATCCATGGCCATTTTGAAGACATCATGGCTGTCGACGTCAATTTCCTGAAATGGATCGAGCAGAATTTTCCGGGCCGCGACATTCGCGCCCACAACGACGCTGACCTGCACAACCACGGTTCCAGCACCATCCGCCACGGGCGCGGATCTGTGCTGACCGTCGACCTGACCAACCGCTGCAACATGATGTGCGACCCGTGCTTCATGGACGCCAACCAGGTTGGCTTTGTGCACGAGCTAAGCTGGGAAGACATCAAGGAAATCCTCGATAATGCGACGAAGATCAAGCCGCGGCGGCAGATGTCCGTGCAATTTTCAGGCGGCGAGCCGACCATGTCGCCCTACTTCATTGACGCGGTCCGCTACGCGCGGAAGAAGGGTTTCAATAGCGTGCAGGCGGCCACCAACGGTATCGAGTTCGCCAAGAGCAAGGAATTTTGCCGGCAGGCATTTGAGGCAGGCCTTCGGTACGCCTACCTGCAGTTTGACGGCATCGGCAACGACGCCAACAGCCATCGCAAGGTGGGCAATCTGTTTGACGTTAAGCTGAAGGCCATCGACAACATGCACGAAGCGGGTATTGAAATCATCCTGGTGACCACGCTGGTGAACAATGTGAACAACGACCAGGTGGGCCCCATCATCAACTTTGCCCGCGAGAACCCCAAGAAGATCGCGTTTATCGCCTTCCAGCCGGTTTCCTTTACGGGGCGGGATGAGGGTGTGACGCCAGAGCGGCGGGCGCGGCAGCGATATACGCTGTCTCACATGGCGGCGGACGTCAAGAAACAGGTTGGGATTACGGAGCCGACGCGCGACTGGTTCCCGCTTTCGCTGATGGGTGCCTTCGCTGACTTCGCCGACCTGGTTCACGGTCCGGAAGCGCAGTGGGGCCAGGTGAGTTGCGGCTGCCATCCCAACTGCGGCGTCGGAACCGCGCTGATGATCAACAAGGAAAACAAAGAATGGGCTCCCGTGCCGCAATTCCTGAACATTCCTGGCCTTGTGAAGGACATGCAGAAGATCACCGATGCCGGCCGTGGCAAGTGGTTTTCAAACCTCATGATGGGCCTGGCGTTGCTGAAGAATTACAACCCGTTTGGCGCGCCCCCGAGCCTGGCGCTGATCGATATTCTGAAGAAGTTCGACAAGTCGTTCGCGTTGACGGGTGAAAAGCGGGCCGATAAAGTCTATGGAGCCTCCAGCCCCGACCGCACGCTTGATGATACGCTGAAGCGGCGCTCGGACCCCTGGAACTTCCTCTTCATCGCCGGCATGTGGTTCCAGGACCTGTTCAACTATGACTTCCGCCGGACCGAGATGTGCATCATCCCATACGCGACGCAGCAGGGTGAAATTTCCTTCTGCGCCTACAACACCGGAATCGGATGGCGGAATATCATCGAGAACATGCACAAGAATGCGACGGTGGCCGAGTGGTACAAGACCCACGGTAAGCATGAAATCTATGCTGCCGGCAAGAAGGTCAATCTGTCGGAGTACGAGCACTCGCTGACTATCAACGCCGAGGACGCCAACCGGGTCCGGGAACGCGAGCACGATATTCCCATGACAGCGGCCGAGGAAGAGCGGGCGCGTCGCAAAGCAGAATGGGAAGCCGCGCAGGCGCGTGCCTATTACGAAGAGGTGGTCCTCAAGAAGCCCAAAGCCGACCTGGTGCAGATTGGCAGTGCCAAGGAAGACGAAAAGGTTCCAGTCTAGTTTTTTCCGTGGGGAGTAGCGGTTGACAAGGCCGCCCGCTCAGATGATGAGGGGCGGCCTTTGTGTTTGGGTCGCCGCTTCACGCAGAGGCGGATTTATCCCTGCTTGTTCCGGAGGAATGCTGCCAGCACCTTAGAGCTTTGCCTGTGCCAAGCCGCTGCTAGCTGGCTTGCCTTGCTTCCAACCGCGAAGTTGAAGTAGGATAGAGAAGTTCTCCGAGCCATCGGGAGCTAAGGAGCAAGAAAAATCCATGCCCCGCTGGCCGACCAGGGTGTACGGAGAAATCCGGGCGCCTCCCGTATTTGGAAAGGGGAACGGGCCTACGCCGAATACGGGTAGGCTTTTTTATTGTTGTAGGCTAGCACCGGACGAGTGAGTGGTTTAAGTGCCCGCCCGGAAGGCCCGAGGTTAGCTGGTATCAGCGGAATCAGAATGCTCAAGGACAGTTACGGCCGCGACATTCACGACCTGAGAATTTCAGTGACGGACCGCTGTAACTTCCGGTGCGTCTACTGCAAATCTGCCGACCCGAAGAACTACTTTCCCCACCAGGACTTGTTGGATTGGGATGAGTTCCTGCGCCTGACGCGCATCATGGCCGGATTGGGGATTCGCAAGGTCCGAGTGACAGGCGGCGAGCCTTTGCTGAGGCCCGGCATTATAGATTTTCTTTCACGGCTGAAAACGGTTGATGGCATTCAGGACCTGGCCTTAACGACCAACGGCTATCTCCTGGCGGAAATGGCGACTGACCTTTTCCACTCAGGCGTGCGCCGTGTGAACGTGAGCATGGATTCCTCGCACCCGGATAGGTTTGCCGCCATTACTCGTACACCCGGTTCTTTTGAGCGCGTGATGCAAGGCGTGGACGCAGCCGTGGAAGCTGGATTGGCACCGGTAAAAGTGAACGTGGTGCTGGTCCGAGGATTCAATGAGGGTGAGATTCTTGGTTTTGCCGAGCTTGCCCGCGAGAAAAAGGTGACAGTCCGGTTCATCGAATTCATGCCGCTCGATGCAGACCATGCATGGAACCGCTCGCTGGTGGTTACGGCGCGAGAAATCTTTGAGACGATCCATCCCGTGTTTCCATTGACAGAAGCTTCCCGTCAAGAGGCGAGTGAAACGGCCCTGCGTTACCGGTTTAAGGACGGGAGAGGAGAAATCGGTGTTGTCGCCCCTGTTTCGATTCCGTTTTGCGGGCAATGCAGCCGAATCCGCCTGACGGCTGACGGGAAGCTTCGAACGTGCCTGTTTTCGCTTGAGGAACATGACGTTGCGGGGTTGCTTCACGGCGGTGCAGATGACTCCGCAATTGCTGAATTGATCCGTTCTGCCGTCGCCCAGAAGGAGCGAGGGCACCGGATCAACGAACCGGATTTTGTTCAGCCGTCGCGGACCATGGTTTACATTGGAGGATAAATGTAATCGCGCGCTCACTCACGATTCATCTTTTCCGTGCGCTCTCATTTAAGGCTTGCAGGGTGTTAAAATAAAGTACTGACGGATCTCATATGGCAACGAGTACTTTGAGTCTGTTACCAGAAAATTATGTCGGATTGTCCGAGCAGGAACTAGACGACCGCATTGCCGAAGCCAAAGCAGCCTTGGGCTTTCGAGTCGTTATCTTGGGACACCACTATCAGAGGGACGAAGTCGTCAAATTTGCCGATTACCGTGGCGATTCGCTGAAGCTTTCACGTCTGGCTGCCAGCCGCAAGGAAGCGGAATACATTGTGTTTTGCGGTGTGCACTTCATGGCGGAAAGTGCGGACACCCTGCGTAACGAGCACCAGGTGGTCATCCTTCCTGACCTGAGTGCCGGCTGTTCGATGGCTGATATGGCGGATCTGGAGCAAGTGGAGGTTTGTTGGGAAGCCGTTTCCAGCAGGACAGAAGGCAAGGTTGTTCCTGTCACATACATTAATTCCACAGCGGCCATCAAAGGGTTTGTCGGCCGGCAGGGTGGTGCGGTCTGCACGTCATCCAACGCCCGGAAGGTGATGCAGTGGGCCCTTCAACGAGGTGAAAAGGGGCTATTCATCCCCGACGAGCACCTGGGGAGAAACACAGCTTACCGCATGGGCATTCCTCTGGATGAAATGGCGGTCTGGAATCCACATGAGGAACTCGGCGGACTGACGGAGAACGAGATCAGGCACGCTCGTGTGATCCTGTGGAAAGGACACTGCTCAGTCCACCAGCGGTTCCTGCCTCAGCACGTGGAGCGTGCCCGAAAAGACTATCCCGGCATTCAGATTATTGTTCACCCAGAGTGCCGCTGGGACGTTTGTCAGGTGGCGGACGCGATGGGCTCAACGGAATTTATTATTAAGAAAATTGAGGAAGGTACGCCAGGAAGTAAATTTGCTGTGGGGACGGAAATCCACCTCAAGCATCTGACGGCGACCCCGGTCGGGCACAACATCCAGGTCGAGGCGGTGGTGACCGCGGTAGCTGGCCGCAAGCTCCAATTTCGCGTCCAGGCTTTCAACGAGCGCGAGAAGATCGCCGAGGGCACACATGAGCGCTTCATCGTCGAGG
>JAJYJL010000684.1 GCA_021789565.1 Acidobacteriota bacterium | reverse complement strand
CGCCATCGGCGTGATCAAATCCCGCGGAGCGCCGAGCGTCGCGCAGAATATGCGCCAACTCACGCGCCACGTGCGCCTGGTCTTCGACTACCTGCGCATGACCGAAAACGCCTGCCGCTGACCCCGTCGAAATCAGCCCGGATTAGCGAATGACCTTCAGGGCCTTCAGCCATATGCGGCTGCTGCTCCCTTTGCCCGCTCGCTCGACGCCGTGAAACTGCTCAACCGCGCCCTGTATGGAACTCTCTGCCCGACTTCAAAATGCGCATCTGTCCCCGGTGATCTGTCAGAACAAATTTACCTTGAATGGAAGGCTTGGGTGTGAAAATTCACCCGGCATGGAATACGCTTCCACCGGAATGCCTCAAACAGGTGGATGGCCCTGCCGGGCCTGGTACTGCCGCCATTGATTGCCTCACTTTTTGTGCTTATTGGTAGCCATTTACCCGGAGATTCAAGGCGCTTTGGCACGAGAAAACTCGCGCTGGGCCTTTTCGTCAAGCCCAAGTGCCTGATAGGCGCGGCCCAACTCATAATGGGCCTTGGCCATCTTGGGATCTGCGGCCACGGCAAGCTCAAGCTCTTTCGCTGCCTCATGGGGACGTCGCAGATAAAGGTACAGTTCGCCGAGCGCTTCGTGAGCCTCAGCATATTCGGGAAGGATTTCAACCGCCTGCTTAAATGCAGCGATGGCAGCGTCCGCCCGCTTCTGGCGAGTGTAAGCGACACCAAGATCGTAGGCGGCGGAAAAATTGTGCGGGTCAATTTTGAGCGCGCGCTGGAATGACTTCTCGGCACCGTCTATATTTCCGGAACCAAGCTGCGCGACACCCAGGTAATAGACCGCCGATCCGTCGCTCGGGTTATGCTCCGAGACGTACCCAAAGCCCTCCGCGGCGCGGACGTAATCTTTGAGTTCAAGCTCGTTCTGTGCTGCAAGGAAGCGAATCGTCAAAGTCTCGGGGGCCGTCTTCTCTGCCTGCGTTAACTTGCGCAACGATTCCTCGTAGTGGCCGTCCTGCTTATCGACAAGAGCTTCGGAGACCAGGTTGTATGCCTGAACGCGGTCCTTTGGATCAGGAAGATTTTGCGTATCGGCTTGTGGAAGGTTCGCCACTGAAACCGCCGCGTATCCGAGTGAGCGGAGGCTTGCGAGCAGAGCAGGATCCGTCGATTGCGTGGCGGCAGCGGAGGCTTGGGTCACGGGTGTGTAGCGGCGGATTAAATCCTGAAGCCGTTCGTTCATCTCGTGTGCCAGCGCCTGATGCGTCTTATACAGGTTGTGAAGCTCGTGAGGATCAGTCTTCAGGTCGTAGAGTTCGGGCCGGGTCGTTTCAATGAACTTCATGCCGTGCCATTCAAAACCCAGCAGGCGGTTCCAGCCAAAGTGGATGAGAGGAGCATAATTCTCGGAGTATTGCCCCGAAGTCTTTCCCGATGGATGGCCCAGCATCACGCTCAGCAGGCTTTGTCCCTGGATGCTGGCTGGCCGGGCGATCTTGAGCGCCTGAAGCACGGTGGGCATGACGTCTACCAGCGACACTCCTTGCTGCACGACGCGCGGCGCATCGCCGGGGATTCTTACAATCAGAGCAACGTGGAGCGTTGCATTATAGATGAAGAACCCGTGTGTCTTTTCCCCATGCTCCCCAAGACTTTCTCCGTGGTCGCTGGCCAGAACGATGAGTGAATGCTGATAGAGATGCTGCTGTTTCAGGTAGTCGAACAAACGCCCGACCTGCGCATCATCGAAGGCGATCTCGCCGTCGTAAGGGTGGCTGCGGTAAAGGCGGGCGTAAGGCTGCGGAGGGTCGTAGGGAGCGTGCGGGTCGTAAAGATGCACCCAAATGAAAAAGGGCTTCTGGTGATGGGATTCGAGCCACTTTAATGCCAGGTCTACAACCTTGTCGCCGCGGCGCTCGATTTCATCCAGGTGGATTTCTCTCATGTGACCCAGGTTGAAGTGGTCGTAATAGGTATCAAAACCCTGGTTCAAACCGAAACGAGAATCGAGGGCCGCCGACCCGATAAACGCTGCCGTCGAGTACCCGTGGCCCTGCAGCACCCGGGCGAGGGTCATGGTTCCTGCAGCCAGCTTGTTGCCGCTGAAATCGTGGATCCCCGTGGCCATGGGATATTCGCCCGTCATCAGAACCGTGTGAGATGGGAGGGTGATCGGCACGGCCGTGAAGGCGTTCGCGAAACGTACGCCAGTCCTTGCAAGCTGGTCGATGTTGGGGGTCTTGATCTGATGGTATCCGTAACAGGCCAGGTGATCAGCGCGAAGAGTATCAATGGTGATCACCACGACGTTGGGACCGGGCTTCCCGGCGGCCAAGGCCACACTGCACAGAAGTCCTGCAATGAACGCAGCCAGAACAAACCTGGACAGACAAGAAATCATGAATCCTCTATTCGGTCGCCGGTCATGCTGCCCCTTCAACACGCCCTCCGCCGTACCCTTTCATATTCACTTTCACCGCCAGTGCACATCACGCTTCAATCTTCCCGCGCAAAATCGTAAGAGAAGCTTTCGGAATGGCAAACAATGTTTCTGTGTCAGCTCGCAGCATTGTAGTCCGTGG
Organism: Acidobacteriota bacterium; assembly: GCA_021789565.1. The sequence goes on along the minus strand of JAJYJL010000684.1, from coordinate 2,859 downwards.
CGGCCCGTCCGGGTCTGCGTGGCTGTTGCTCCCGTCCGCACGCCATTGGAACTGGTCGGTTCCAAAAGTCACCATCCTGACGTTGCCTGAGAAGCCGGCCTCCCGATTGCTGTTCTTGTTTTCAAACACAATGCGGACCTTGCGGGCATTCTCCTGGTCCCGATTAACGATCATCAACGACCATTCTCCGTCGGGCCGGTGCAACGCGTAGACAGCCAGCAATTCATTCCCTGCGCCGTCCCGAATATCGCTCGATACCCGGTGGCAGTGGTGGATTTCCCCACCCGGCTTCACCCATTCCAGATTCATCAGCCGCGAAGCAAAATACTGCGACGCGTATCCCGTGATCTCGCGGTCTTTATTGGCGACGAAGGGACCAAAGGTTCCCCACCCGTGGCAGCCGCTGCTGAGCGGGAAAGGGAAAAACTGGAAGTAATAAATTCCGGCGCCGCCTGCTGAGAGAAACGCGCCTGCATATTCCGCCAGCCACAACGCGCCAAAGATATCCACAAACGACTGGTTGAGGTTCCAGGAAAGGTTGCTCTCCGTAATGATCATCGGAACGTTTTCCGGCAGGCCGTCCTCTCTCCACACGTCGAGCATGTGGCTTACAAGTTCCGGTTCGCGATAGAGGTCTGCCCAGGTTACGGCGCAGGGTTCAAACGGATAATGCTCAAACGACATGAAGGCCAGGTCTTCAATCCGCCCATGCGATTTCAGATAATCGAGGAAGCGTCCCAGCCACGACGTCCGGCCCTGAGCGTCCGGCCAGACCTTGATGTCTTCATTCACTCCTTCGAAGATCGGGCCTCCAAGTTTGGCCTCCGGTACGACGCGGTGAATTGCCGAAGCAAATTGTAGGTAGAGCGCGGCATAATCTTCCGGCATGGCGTACTGGCCGTCCGGCTCTTCGCCCATTTCCACATAAGAAACAGGGTATCCCCGCTTTTTCAGATAGGCGATCTGCGCCGCCGCGTCCTCCGGAATCCCGTAAAGCATGGCGATAGGAACCATGGCTGGCAAATTGTTGGTAACGCCGCTGGTGAAGAACAGGTCAAACCCCGTCTGCTCGCCGCCCTCCATGTGGAGGTCGTTTTCGTCGTGCCAGGGATCGATGGAAGAGCAATAAGTCGCAGTCTGGTTCTGGTCGGGCGAGTGCTGCATCAGGTCGATGAAATTTCCCTCAGCGTCGAGCGTGCCTGCATAAATTTCCTTGATCGCATACCCTTCCGAGTTCCTCGGGTCCTCCGCCCCGTGCGTGTCGGCAGTGTGCGAGGATTCCGTCATCACAATCCGCAAAAACCTCGCCGTGGTGGGCAACTTCGAAAGCTTCAGTGTTACCATTCCGCCCCCGGCATCTTTAACGGTCCCGCCGGGAAAAGTGTTCCACACTCCGCCTGTCGGCTTGCTCATGGCGTCTTCATTCCCCGTCCAATATTGCACGCTGTAGACGCGCGCATAGGGATCCGTCCAATCAATTCGCATAGCGTTGACCGGCTGGGCCGCGCCGAGATCCACCACCACCCACTGCGGATGCAGCGCGTCGCTTTCGCCTGTGTAACGTTCAGCCAGGTAGGGATTGCTTTTCCAGTAAGAGTTCGGATCGCCATCGGTCAGGCGCGAGAAGCCGGATTCAGTTCCTCCGTTTCGTGTGTTGCCGCGGTGGCGCAGGTGGTAGCCGTATGAATGTTGGATAGGCGCTGCAAGCTCGGAACTGCCTGTGAAATAGCCTTGCTTGCGAGCAGGGTCGCTCCAGGAGCCTGTGGGATTCCAGTGCCAGGCGGCGATCTGCAATTCCGTGTGCTGCCGGTAGCTCATGGGTCCCCATCCGGCGGAGAGGCACTGCTTCACCATCGACTTGGCATAAAGCTTTTCCGAAGACTTATAGGGAATCATGTCAATGGAGGTGCCCAGGGCTTCGTTTGGCTTGAACGCATTCGTCGCATGGCCGGGTGTCGCGTCGACGCGGATGGTCCCGATATTGGATTTCTCCCGGCCCGCTGGCCCGTTCCGCGAGCTCGCGCCAGGTAATCCGGATTCCGCTGCCACACTTGATTCCGCCAAAAGGGCCCGCGGCGCGGCGGTTAGTGCCGCCGCACTCGTCGCACCAGCCAGAAACTTCCGCCGTGAGATATTACCCGCCGGCCCACTCTTGTCTCCGCCACCAAGTTCCTCTTTTCTGCTCACAGGCTGCTCCCTCCCTTTGGCAGTTGTAAATTATCTCGCTTTCCTTGCGCACTCGCATTCTAGCACCGGGCGATTTCATTAGTTCCGACGAATCTGTCCTAAGCAATGCCATGAAAGCATGGCTTCCCGCCGCGCCATCGCCGGACACGTGGAATTTACTTCCTACGGAGCTGTTGCCCTGGCGATCTCGAGCACTTCTCCATCGTTCCACTCGTCGCGCGGCTCTGCGGCGGCGCGGGCAAAGGTCCACAGCCGAATGCGCTCGTGGTCTACGCCCAGCAGGTCTCCCATGCGATGGAACATTCTGTCCGGGTCCGAGCGCAACCTCTCAACGCAGTTGAACAGGTGCTGGGTTGAATCATAGGCAGGGTCGCCGACAAATGGTTTGGGATCAATAGCCAGCCAGGGCATTCGTTCCGACCGGAGAACGTTGCCCGCATGTAAGTCCGTCGCCAGCAGGACTTCCGCGTCCGCCGTTTTCGGCAGCTCATTGAAGAGCCGAAGACCTTCGCGAAGAAGGCCTCGATCGGGGCCTCTGTCAGCGGGGGCAAGTGTGAGGTCGCTCCAGTGTTTCGTCATCACGGAAAGGGGGCGAAAGGGATGGGGCGCAATCGGCGGGCGCCACAGGCTTTTCAGCAATTCCACGATCACCAAATCCTGCTCGGCTTCCGG
>JAJYJL010000683.1 GCA_021789565.1 Acidobacteriota bacterium | reverse complement strand
ATGCGGAAATGGCGCCATCCCAGAGCGAACGGGTCCAGAAAGAATAAAGAAAGAGCCCTGCAACACCCACCATCCCGATCATCGAAGTCGCCATCAGGCTCCGGGCTCGTCCCACCCAGAACCACAGCAACGACCGCAAGATCTGGCCGCCATCCAGCGGGTAGATCGGCAGCAGGTTAAAGACCAGCAAAACCGCGTTCATGATTGCAACCGTTACCAGGAAGGTATGAGCGTCCGGCATCGACCGCGACCAGCCGAACACAGAGCTCATCAAGACCAGCGCCAGGAAGACAGGCATCAGGACAACGTTCACCAGAGGACCTGCCGCGATGCTCCACAGCATGGCGCCCGGTCGTTGTGGCGGCTGTACATATGCGATGCCGCCGAGCGGCCACAAGACAATCCTGTTAGCGGTGCCGCCCACCTAGCGGCAGGCAAAGGCATGGCCGAACTCATGCAGCATCACGATCAGGAACAACGCCAGATACTCCAGCACATTCCACACGGGCGAAGAATATCTCCCGCCGTTCCAGTTAATCTCGAGCAGTCCAACCAAGAACCACGACCAGTGCAGGAAAACGTCAATCCCTCTGAAATTGAAGAGGTGGATGGAACGGCTCTTGGCGCTTGCCATGGTGTTGCCTCCTTGAACTGCAGGATGTTTGAGCGTTCAGGCGCAATTGGCAGGCTGGAAAAGCGGAATCGAGCGGCAGTTTATTGCGGCCACCACTTGCCACCCCGCTCCTTGCTGTTCACAGCAATGAAGATGACCGGTCTGCAAGAAATGGGATCCTCATCCCCACCATTCTTCAGTGGGCACTTTTTTCCGGGGTTGCGCTCCAAGCGCCTAATTGCCTGGCCGAGTACGACGCGCCGGGCCAGTGCCGTCATGATATCACCGGTTCAACCGCTGGCAAGTGGATTTGGCCGTTGCCGTCCTCCGAAAGAGAAAGAGAGAGGCATCATGCGCCGCCGCAAATTTCTGCGACGCCCGCCCATCGCATCGTGATAGTCTTAGCGAACGGAGCAAATTTATGGGATCAGAAGTCTTGACCCCAGCGAACCCACATTCGCCGGGGGGCTCGGCCCCTCCGCCGGGAAGGGACGACAACGGCCGTGGCGGAGGCGACGGTCCGGGCGGGCGCGGATATCGAGGACCATCCAACGTCCCCTTGCCGCTGGGCGCCTACAAAATTGCAATCTGGATCGCCATTGTCTCGATCGCTATGCTATTTCTTGCGCTGACCGTGGTGATGGTGGCGCGGGCGGCTGAATCGAGCAACTGGGTCCACACGGCCGTACCTCCACTTCTCTATTTCAATACGGTGGTTCTGGTGGCGAGCAGCTTTACGTTTGAATTTTCGAAGAGGGCGCTAAGGAGAGAAGAGGCAAGTCAATTCGTCCGGTGGCTGTATATAACAACGGGCCTCGGGGTCACATTTATCTCAGGGCAACTGGTCGCCTGGCGAGAACTGGCTGCACAAGGGATTTACATCACCACCAACCCCAGCAGTTCCTTCTTATACCTTCTCACGGCGGCTCATGGCCTGCATGTCCTGGGTGGTATCCTTGCCCTTTTGTATCTTGTCTTCCGCACGCGGAAAATCATTCTGAATCCACGCAAGCGCATTGCTGTCGAAATAACGGCCATTTACTGGCACTTTATGGACGTCCTGTGGATATGTCTTCTCATCCTGCTCGTGGTAAAACTGTAACCGCGCACACCGCGTGATGAAGCCCCTGCAACCCTGGCAAATAAAACAAAGTGGAGCAGGAAGTTCCACAAGTTGACAAATTAATGGTAGAATACACAATTTCGATCTCAGGCGTAGTTGTGCGTTCACAGCCCTGAGCATTGGGGCGGGGCAACTGTGGTCCACCAGACCTCAGCAGGTTACCCGGGCAAACACACTCCAAAACTTTTCGTGCAGGCCATTCTGGTTTCTGCCGTTTTCAGGGTGTGCTTCCCAAGTGCTTTCTGCGCTTCCCGGTTCCAAAGGGGCGATCCGGTGATTGGGGCGAAGAAGAGATCGCGACTCAGAAACTTTGGGGAAGTGGAGTTGGCGCGGCTGATGCCGCGAATGAGTCGAGTTCGGATGGGGCTCCGAAACCCTTGTTTTGCAATAGAAGGCATTGCCAATTTGGCATTATTTTTCGTACCCGGTCTGAATAACAGGCTCCTACGGAATTTGTTTGATTGCAAGATCATCCGCAGCCGGATCTCTCCGCTACGACGATAACGACGATCCCTGTGGCTTTCCGGATAGTTGGCCAGCATTCAAACACGTTTTCGGTTCTTCAGGCGAGGGCAAGGTTTGGCAGCCTGCTGATCCGCGGGGAGCGTGAATTCAAGGGCCAAGTAGAGTTGCAACATGAGTACCGCAGTAGAAAATAGAACTCAGGATGCGGCCCCAGGCGCCGCAACCAGAAGCTTCCGGGAAATCCTTCTTGGCAGATTCAGTGATTACTGGGTGCTGACCAAACCCGAAGTCAATTTCCTGGTGGTCATCAGCACGCTGGCGGGCTACTATGTCGCCTTGCGCGGCCGCATCGACCTTCCCCTGCTGCTGAATGCGCTGCTGGGAACGCTGCTGGTCGCAAGCGGAACTGGAACTCTGAACCAATATATCGAGCGAAAGTCCGACGCTTCGATGCGCCGGACAGCGCGCCGGCCTTTGCCGGCAGGGCGGATAAAGGCCGTCGAAGCGCTCGTTTTCGGCATCCTGCTGGCCATCAGCGGCGGTTTATTACTGTGTGTTCAAGTCAACCCGCTGGCCAGTGTTCTGGCGTTGTTGACGCTGATCACTTATCTGCTGATTTACACGCCGCTCAAGAAGAAGACAGCCCTCTGCACGCTGATCGGAGCTTTTCCGGGCGCCATGCCTCCGCTGATCGGATGGGCTGCGGCGCGCGGAAGCTTGAGCGCCGAGTCACTGGTTCTCTACTCAATTCTGTTCCTCTGGCAGTTTCCTCACTTCCTGGCGATCGCCTGGATGTATCGTGAAGATTACTCCCGGGCGGGACTCCGCATGCTGCCGCCGGAAGATCCGGACGGCCGCCTGACCAGCCGCCAGATCATCGCTTTCCTTGTTGCCCTGGTACTGGTGAGCATGGTTCCAACCCTGATCGGCCAGGTCGGGAAAGTCTATTTGTTTGGCACCGCTGTGTTGGGGTCTTATTTCCTGCTCCACGGCGCGCGTCTTGCGCGGAACCGGACCAACGCGCTGGCAAGGCGCCTGGTGCTGGCTTCCGTCCTCTACCTTCCGCTGGTGTTTGGCCTGATGATGTTTGACAAGGTTTGGATCTGAGCGGCGTACCTTCCCCGGACCTGCGGATTCTGAGGCGGGGACGGCTTAGGCAAGCGCGATCGTCATCGGGAGGTTTTGGCAAATCACCGGCAGAGGCCGGAGCCACCGTCCGCGCTTTGGCCTGATATGGTTTCATGTTTTCCAGCCATCGAAGCCTGTCTCAATGCCCTCAGCGCCGTGCTGCTAGCCACGGGATACGTTTTCATCCGAAGGAAACAGACCCTGGCTCACAAGACTTGTATGGTGTCGGCGTTTATTGCCTCAGCCGTCTTCCTGGTCTTTTACCTGACTGACCATTTTCTGCGTGGCATTGTTTACTTCCAGGGCCACGGAGCAATTCGAACCTTTTATCTCGCTCTGCTGGGAACGCATTCTGTCCTCGCCGCCGTCGTCGTTCCCCTTGCATTGATCACGCTGTATCGAGCCTGGCGCGAGCGCTTTTCCCTTCACAAACGAATTGCCCGCTGGACGCTGCCTATCTGGCTTTATGTCTCGGTCACCGGCGTGGTGGTCTACTGGATGCTCTACCATCTTTACCGGCCCGTGTGAGAAGCCCCGGAAGAATCAGAAAGACCGACTTCGCCGCCCTCTCGCGCCAACGGGTTTCCATCTGCGCTGGTTGCTCTTCACGTGAACCGGAACCCCCCAGAAACTCAAATGCCACGTTTGAGGGAATAATGAAGTCTGTCATCTTCGCGAGGTTTTGTGTTTCAATAAGGGGTTGTGGCACCGGCGGAATGGGGCGAAAGGGGCCGCGATTCTCGAGAGGATTTCCCGTTTCTGAATGACTCACTGAGGCGAACAATTATGAACACTCTATTCGCGTGGACACTTGTATTTCACATCCTGGGCATCGTCTTTTGGATGGGAGGCCTTTTGGTGGTTACTCATGTTCTGGCGTACGATGCCGAGTCCCCCTCCGCGGAGGTCCATGAAGCTCTGGACGGGCTGGAACGAAAGCTGTTCAATGGCATTGTCCATCCGGGAGGGCTCATCGCCATTATTTCCGGCCTCTTTCTGATTTCCACAAACACCCTCTATTACCTTCACGCTGCGTGGCTCCACGTGAAGCTGTTGATGGTGTTGTTCCTGATTGTGCTGGATGCCATTACGGTCATCCGCGCCAGAGCCTTCCACGCCGGCAAGATCCAACTCAAGCGCAAAGAGTGCATGGCCTTGCACGGCGGAATCGCCCTGGTGTTCATCGTCATTCTAATCATGGTTCTGATCAAACCTTTTTGATGGCCAAAGCAAATTTAAGTAGAGGCCAGGTGAGGCTTACAGCAGGTCGCAAATTACGGTGGCGTGGTCGGCTCTAGGGTCAGCAACCTCAGCGGCGCATTCCGGCGTTGAGTCGGACACCGCTACAACAGATATTTTCAGTTCAGGAGGAACCTTTGGCAGCAACAAAAATTACAGTCCGCAGTAACGGCTCAATTCGGATTGAAGGAGACTTTGAAATCGTCGATTCTGAAGGCGGGGTATTTGACCTTGCCGGCCGTACAACAATCAGCCTCTGCCGTTGCGGGCATTCGGAAAACAAACCCTTTTGCGACGGAGCCCACAGGAGGGCAGGATTCCAGTCTGAAATTAAGGCGCGCGCACTGCCGCCTCCGGCACCCAAGCCAACGGTCGCGTAGGGAACAACTCCTCAGACCGCAGCCGAGGACTCCGCTACACGCTGCATCCAGCCCGCACGTTGCTCGCCCCTATTTTCCCGCAGGCAAATGGTGCGTTGCGGTCTCTTCCCACGCATCCAGGATTCCGCCCACCGTCCAGGCCTGGGCAATGCATCCTCGGGGAAGGAAGGGCGGGTCGGCATCAAAGATTTCCCCGAGAGTTCCCAGACCATGGGTCTGTATGTGATGGCTCATCGGCGCCAGGAATGATGCCGCGGCCCGAGGATCGTTGTGGACCCTCAGATGCGCCTTGACAAACGGCCCCAGCAGCCACCCCCAAACCGTTCCCTGATGGTAAGCGCCGTCACGTTCTTCCTGATTCCCGGCGTAAGTTCCCTTGTAGTGAGGATCGTCAGGCGCCAGGGTTCTGAGCCCCGGCGAGGCTTGCAGGTGGCGCCCCACCGCGTCCACAACAGCCCGCTGCCGTTCAGGATCAAAAGGACTTTCCGGCAAGGCCACG
>JAJYJL010000682.1 GCA_021789565.1 Acidobacteriota bacterium | reverse complement strand
ATTGTGCCTGTATACAAGGTGACACTGGGTAAGCTGGCAGAGTTGATTCGTTCTTTTCGTGAGCTGCGCCGGACGCTGTACATGCCCGATTTCGGCGACCGGTTCACTCGCATCCTCTACGGGACATTCGTTTCTTATCTAGACCCGAAAGACTTGGTCTATGGCCTTGACCAGAAGCGGGACCCAAGAGGCAGCTTGGCAGAGTTTATCAAATCTCCCTCAGCGGGCCAGGTGTTCGCATCGCGGACTCGACCTGGCGTCACGCGTGGCAATCATTATCACCACACCAAAGCAGAAAAGTTCCTGGTTGTGGAAGGTGAAGCGATCATTCGTTTCAAGCATATTCGCGGAGGACCTATCGTGGAATACAGGGTGCGAGGCGAGGATTTTCGTGTGGTGGATATTCCGCCCGGTTACACGCACTCGATCGAGAATGTCGGTCAGTGCGACCTGGTGACCTTATTCTGGGCAGATGAGCTGTTTGATTCCGCCCAACCGGATACGTACTTTATGCCCGTGCTTTCTCAAGACCGAGCGGCCATCCAGTAAGAGAGACCTCTTATGAAGGTAGCAACGATCGTCGGTACTCGCCCCGAGATCATCCGCCTTTCCAGAGTAATGGCCCTCTTGGACCAAACCTTGGAGCATGCTCTCATTCACACGGGACAGAACTATGATTATGAGTTGAATCAGGTCTTCTTCGATGACTTGGAGATTCGAAGCCCTGACCATTTCCTGAATGCAGTGGGAAGCACGGCCGCGGAAACGATTGGCTTGGTAATTGCTCGGTCCGATGCCGTTCTGCGAGAGATCAGACCGGATGCGGTTCTGATACTGGGCGACACGAACAGTTGCTTGGCGGCCATTGCGGCGAAGCGGCTCAAGATACCTATTTTCCACATGGAAGCCGGGAATCGTTGTTTCGACATGCGAGTGCCCGAAGAGATCAACCGCCGCATCGTGGACCATGTGAGCGATATCAATTTGCCTTATTCCTCGATTTCGCGCGAGTACCTGCTTCGGGAGGGGCTACCACCGGACAGAGTGATCAAGACGGGAAGCCCGATGTATGAAGTGCTCCATTACTACGCAGCAAAGATCGAAGCCTCGAACGCGCTAGAACGGATGAATCTCACGGAGCACGAGTACTATGTGGTCAGCGCACATCGAGAAGAGAATATTGATTCTGATGAGCAATTTCGGAACCTTCTCAACGTCCTGAACCATCTGGCTAGCGACCACTCTCTGCGCGTTATTGTCTCGACGCACCCACGTACTCGAAAGCGAATCGAATCCGAGCGGGCTGCTCTTTCCCCTCGCGTGGAGCTGATGAGGCCCTTTGGGTTAAGCGACTATGTTAATTTGGAGAAACACGCCCGAGCCGTGCTGTCGGATAGCGGTACTATCACTGAAGAGTCCTCAATCTTGAATTTCCCGGCGCTGAACATCCGTCAAGCCCATGAGCGTCCAGAGGGAATGGAGGAAGGCGCGGTGATGATGGTAGGGCTTGATTGGAAGCGAATCCAAGAGGCGTTGGCGATTCTCGGAGGTCAGGCACGAGGTTGCGAGCGGCATCTGCAGATTGTCGGTGACTATCACGTTCCTAATGTTTCGGAAAAGGTAATTCGCATCATAATGAGCTACACTGACTACATCAACCGTGTTGTCTGGCAGAAGCAGTCTTCTGGACTTGGATGACCGTAATTCATGCGAATCCTTCTTCTCGGTCAATTCTTTGACCCCGAACCTGCGGTTAAAGGCCTGTCCTTTGCGAAAAAGCTTGCGGACCATGGGCACCAGGTGGAGGTGCTGACCGGGTTTCCCAACTACCCAGGCGGTCGACTCTACCCTGGGTACAGCCTCAGACCTTGGCGGGTCGAGGTAATTGATGGTATCCGTATCAACCGGGTCCCGCTATACCCCAGCCATGACAAATCTGGGTTGAGACGCATCGCGAACTACGCAAGCTTTGCTCTATCCGCTGCGACAATTGGTCTCTGCTTGGTTCAGCGGCCCGACGTGATTTACTGCTATCATCCGCCCGCTACGGTTGGCCTCGCTGCAGTCGCGTTAAGCACCTTCAAGCACTGCCCCTTCGTGTATGATATTCAAGACCTCTGGCCGGACACGGTGGCTGCCTCTGGGATGTTGCGCAGCAGGTCTGCCTTGGCAGTGATCGACGCTTGGTGCCGATGGATCTACAGCCGCGCCGACCACATAACCGTGTTGTCACCCGGCTTCAAACGTCGTTTGGTAGAACGAGGTGTTCCCGACCGGAAAATTACAGTCGTATATAACTGGTCCGATGAAAGCAAAATTAGGCGGGTGAATCGAGATGAAGCGCTGGCGATTTCCCTGGGTATGGCAGGCCGGTTCAACCTCACCTTTGCTGGAACCATGGGCCTGGTTCAGTAGCTGGATACGGTGCTTGACGCGGCTGCTCTATTGACGGAGCAGTATCCGCTCATTCAGTTTGTCTTTATCGGGGGCGGAATCGATAAAGGTCGGCTAATGGCTCAGGCATCCCAAAGGTCTTTGCGGAACGTCCTGTTCCTGCCTCGGCAGAGTCCAGAAGACATGTCTCCTATCTTCGCGCTCAGCGACGCACTTTTGGTTCACTTGAAGGATGACCCGCTTTTTCGAGTCACCATTCCTTCCAAAACGCAAACCTACATGGCTGTGGGCAGGCCCGTTCTCATGGCCGTGCGGGGGGATGCAGCCGATCTTATCACACAAAGTGGATGCGGAATCGTGGTTCCTCCTGAGGAGCCGAAAGCATTATCCGAAGCGGCGATTCGCCTGTTCGAGATGCCAGAGGCTGAGAGGTCAGCCATGGGAGATCGGGGATATGATTTCTACAAGCGTGAACTGAGTATGGGATCCGGCATCGCACGCTTCGAGAGGATTTTCGCCGCACTCGCAGGCGGTCGCGGGCAGAGCCAACCGGGCGAATCATTTGCGAGAGGTCACCCTGATTAACACGCCTAGTCGCCATTGCTACTTCGCCAAGCGTCATTTTGACTTGGCAGCTGCAATTCTGGCACTAGCCGTTCTCTCGCCGCTACTCTTTTCGTTGGCGGCTCTCGTTCGTGTGTGTCTTGGCTCCCCCGTCCTATTCCGCCAGCGCCGTCCTGGTCTGCGTGGTAAGCCTTTCGTTCTATACAAATTCCGCACGATGGCAGAAACCTGCGATGCCCAAGGCGACCTATTGCCAGATGAAAAGCGCCTCACCCCCTTTGGCCGATTTCTGCGCAGCACCAGTTTGGACGAGCTACCCGAGCTCCTTAACGTCCTCCGGGGCGAAATGAGTATCGTTGGACCCCGCCCACTCTTGATGCGTTATCTCGACCGTTACACTCCCGAGCAGCGGCGCCGTCAGGAGGTCAAGCCGGGCATAACCGGCTGGGCTCAAGTTAACGGCCGCAACAACCTCTCCTGGGAAGACAAGTTCGCACTCGATGTCTGGTACGTGGACCATCAGGCCCTCGCCCTAGACTTGAAGATCGTTCTCCTAACACTTTGGAAGACTTTCACACGTGAGGGCATTAGTCCCGCTGGCCAGATGACCATGGAGGAGTTTTTTGGTTCAAAGAGTCAGTGACCACACCAACATTCTCTTTACGAGTGCTGGTCGTAGAGTGGAGTTACTCATTGCCTTCCGCCGAGCCTACGCATCGCTGGGCTTGCAGGGGAATATCGTCGCTCTTGACACTGACCCGCTGGCGCCCGCGTTGCGAAGAGCTGATCGTCCCCACATCGTTCCCCGCATCTCCGCTCCAGAGTACATCCCTACTCTGGTAGAGATCTGCCGACGAGAGCGAATCAGCGTCATCTTCCCCTTGATTGATCCAGACGTTCCCGTCTTGGCGGAACACCGGGACCTCCTCGAAGCGACGGGCGCTCGCCTGGCCGTCGTACCGCTTAAAGCAGCAGCGATTGCCAATGACAAATGGCTCACAAGTCAGTTCTTTCAAAGCTTGGGCATTACTACGCCCAAATCCTGGCTGCCACCGGACCTGGACCTGGATCACATCCACTACCCCCTCTTTATCAAGCCGCGCCGAGGAAGCGCGGCCAAGAGCACCTACCGTGTGTCGAATCCGAGAGAGTTGCAGTTCTTCCTGGACTACGTTCCCGATCCTGTTGTCCAGGAGTGGATGCCCGGCCCGGAGATAACCAACGATGTGATCTGCGATCTCGACGGAGACATACTTGCCGTAATATCGCGCCGTCGCATTGAGGTTCGGTGGGGCGAGGTGGCCAAAGGGGTCACTATTCACGATCAGAGCATCACAGATGCTTGCGTGAGAGCTGCGAAGGCATTGCCCGCGGTTGGCCCTATCACGGTCCAGTGTATGATAAAAGAGAACGCCCCTTATTTCACCGAGATCAACGCCCGGCTCGGCGGCGGTGTGCCGCTTGGCATCGCAGCCGGGGTCGACTCGCCGCGATATCTTCTTGCAAAGGCGGCCGGCATAGCCACCGACATCCCACCGTTGGGGGCTTACCAGACTGGATTGTACCTGACCCGTTTCGACTCCTCATATTTCCTGACTGAAGGCGACCTTGGTCAAGTGGCAAGCCATCGTATTTGATCTCGATGACACTCTCTACCCGGAACGTGAGTACGTTCTCAGCGGATTCCGTGCCGTTGCTTCTTGGGCAGCGACCCAACTGGGAATACCCTTCGCCAAGGGGTCCGCGGAACTCGAACGCCTATTCCGAATGGGCATTCGGGGAAACACTTTCAATCAATGGCTGGCCATGCATAACCTTGATGACTCGAATATTCCGCAATTGGTGCACATCTACCGTGACCATGAGCCGTTGTTGACACCGTTCCCCGAAGTGCCTGCCCTGCTCGAAAACCTACGTCACACCTTCAGGTTGGGCCTGTTGAGCGATGGCTACATAGGAGTGCAACAAAAAAAACTAAAGGCTCTGGGCCTTGTCGGTTACTTTGATGCCATTGCTCTGTCAGACGAATGGGGACGTAGCGCTTGGAAACCAAGCATTGTTGCGTTCAAAGCCATCTTGCAGCGATTACGTACAGTGCCTCGGAGCGCGGTTTATGTGGCCGACAACCCGCTCAAGGATTTTCTGGGTGCTCGGCAGATCGGCATGTCGACGATACGCGTGCACAGGCCGGAAGGCGAGTATGCCCAATCGGCTCCCCCCACGCCCCAGCATGCTCCTGACTTCACGATCACATCTCTTGCAGACCTGGAAAAGATTCTAATAGAGGATAACCTCACCCAGTGCTGACCCGGGTTCCGATGTCTTCCCCCGATCTGGGGGAGACTGAAATTAAAGCGGTTAACGAGGTCTTGAGCACTCCTTTCCTGAGCATTGGTCCCCGCATCGACCAATTTGAAGTCTGCGCGGCGGAATACACGGGCGCGCAGCACGCTACAGCTGTGTCCAGTGGCACAGCCGGCTTACATCTGGCCATCATCGCCGCGGGCGT
>JAJYJL010000681.1 GCA_021789565.1 Acidobacteriota bacterium | reverse complement strand
GCATGATGCCATTTATCGGAATGCTCAGTCGATGCGCCTGCCGATTCAGCGCGACGACATTCAGGTGGAATACGGTCCTTCCGGAACCCGCGTCGCAGCGGACTACACCGTGGTTGCAGACCTGGGCTTCGTCCAGCTTCCCCTGCATTTCCATCCGCAATACCCGGAGCCAAAGCGGACCTTTCCACCTGCCGAAAGGGGAATCCTGGGTGCGATTGCATTCATCCTGGGCCTTTACTGGTTCTTTCAGGGGTTCGGCATTTTCCGCGAATATAAGGTGATCGAGGACACGCCGCTGGTTCCGATTCGCAGCGTTGCCATGGGCCGGGTGCAGATCCATGGCAGGGCCGGCGGCGAGAAGACGCTCATGAGCCCGGTTTCCAACCAGCCCTGTTTTCTTTATCAGGTGGTGATTGACCGGTTCTCCGCCGGGCGGCAGGGCCAGGGCCGCTGGGACTATTATCTGACGGATGCAGGTTCGGTCGGCTTCTACCTGGAAGATGAAACGGGCAAGGTATTGATCGATCCTCGGGGCGCCGAACTCGATCTGGAACAAAAATACCAATGCGAGGTGAGCGGCCAGGAAATCGTGCCGCTGGACGCGCCCTGGCGCCCGGAAGCGGCTGAGTCCAGACCCCCCGGACTACCCACGCCGGATTCGGAGCTGCGCCGGTACGTCACGCGGGTGGCCGAGGGGATCAATACAGCAGCGTTCCAGGGAACCGATCTGGCTTCATCGCTTGAGGCGGGTGCGCGGCAAAGGGAACAGCGGCGTGCCAGGAGGTCCTTCGGTTTTCCGCGAGGTTTGCTTTCAATGGGCCAGTTCGGTCAGATTGGGACCGGCGCCACGACGGGCGACTATCGCCTGACCGAATATTGCGTTGTTGCGGATCAGGAATACGACATCACCGGAACGTGTGCCATGAACCCCCACGCCGGCAATGGTCTTGACCGCCAGTTGATCACCCGGGGCCAGAACGATTCGACCTTTCTGATTTCAAGTCAGGCCGCCAATGCCCTTGAAGAAGACCTCCACGCCCGGGCGTGGAGGAGGATTGTCGGAGGGGGATTGCTGGCCGTCATCGGCGCGGCCGTCCTGCTGGAAGCCCTGGGTCTTCTGGTGTGACCCTCGGGGCTGGGTCTCTTCCTCTTCCTTTGTGCTTCCTTCTCTCCTTCGCTTCACGGTCTGCACAATCACTACCATGTACCGGGATGGCCCTTGTGCTAGGATAAACAGCGCCGGGGGAACAGTCGCGGGTTGAGGGCTTGCGGGCCCGATTTACGGGCAGCGGATCAGAGCAACCGGCACAGGCCGGCCATGATAGCTTTTGTAATTGGACTCATCATTATTCTGGGATGCTGCGGGACGTTGGCATATGCTTGCGTCATCCCCTCATCGCAAGTGTTTTCCCCGGTTGTGAATCGCGGTCCGGCAGAAAGCCGCAGCGTTGTCCTGACGTTTGACGACGGCCCCGCTCCGCCGTTTACTGAACGGATTTTGGATATCCTGGCGCAGCACAAGATCACGGCAACTTTTTTCTTGTGCGGCAAGAACGTCGAGCAGCATCCGGAAATAGCCCGCCGCATTGTGCGCGAAGGCCACACCATCGGAAACCATACTTATACGCACCCGTTTCTGTTTGCCCGCAGCCGGAGGTTCATGGCTGCAGAAATTGACCGGGCGCAGGAAGCAATCGAACGGGTTACCGGCGTGCGCCCCACCCTGTTCCGGCCTCCCTACGGCGCCCGATGGTTCGGCCTGGTGCCGGTTCTTCAAAAGCGAGGCCTGAAAATGGTCATGTGGTCGGTAATGGGCTTCGACTGGAAATACAAGACCGAGGCAATCATAAGGGCTACGGTCCGCAGGCTGCACCCGGGGGGCGTAATCCTTCTCCACGACGGCCATGAGCGGCCGCCTGCCGGAGGCATCGACCAGTCCGGCACAGTGGATGCCCTGCCGGCCGTCATCGAAGCAGTATCGCGGTCGGCTCTTACCTTTGTGCCGATTGAGAATTATTTGGACTAAGCCTCGTGTTACACGTGAGGTTCGACACGCATGGAAAGGCACTACTCGTCCTGCCAAGGTAGGCCCCGAAATGCTGGAAATCTGTACCAAATTAAAATACACTCATGTGGTTTTGTGTCACATTTTGACACACTCAACGTTTTTTGCGATCGGCCCTAATGTTTGAAATATTTAATAAAGTGCTACACGTGAACGACTTACAATTAGAACCTGACTTTGGACTCTTTGATGCTACAGTACCTATGGTTTGGAAGACGCAACTCCTCCTATGTGGGTGGCTGAGTGGGCTTAAATCGAGTATTGGTGGTGGATGACGATCAAGAGAGTCGGGACCTTCTTTATGAGGTTCTAAATGCAAATGGCTACTCCGTAGAGGTGGCGGAGGACGGCGAAGGTCTCTGGAAAGCTTTAAGAGTCGACGACGGAAAGGCGATTATCCTGATCGATCTCCGCATGCCGGGCGAAAGTGGTCTGGACCTGTTGCGGAAGTTGCAAGAAAAGAAAATTGCCTGTGATGCTATTCTGATGAGCTCTTTTATTACGGCGACTGAGCGTGACCTCGCGCGGGAACTTGGAGTGAGAACTTTCCTGGAAAAGCCCTTCCGATTGTCAGAATTGTTGCGTATAGTCAGCGAACTCGCCACGAAGAATCCGATTGGGATTTCATCTTAGGACGGTCGATGTCAAGGAAGAGGTTTAGGACCGGTCAGTATCGAAGGAGCAGAGATGAACGTAGGTGATAAAGTCATTGAAATCATTGCACGGGAACAGCATCTCGATCCCGGTGAAATATCGATCGATGCAACTTTTGGGGAATTGGGGATTGATTCACTCGATGGTGTCAACATCCTGTTTGCGCTTGAAGAAGAGTTCAAAATCGACATTCCAGACACTGTGGCCCAGAACATGAAGAGCGTACGGCAGGTCGTGGACAGTCTTACTCGGGTGCTCGAAGGGAAGGATATTTCCGATCTCGCGGCGATGGCCAAGGGCAGTGGTCCGGCGGCCAGTAACTAAACCTTCTGGAGTTCATGGTGCGCAGGGTCGTCATAACAGGGCTGGGGGTGGTTTGCTCCACGGGGAAAAACAGGAACGTCTTTTTTGAGAGCCTGGTGCAAGGCCGATCAGGTGTCAGGCCCATCTCTCAGTTCGATTCTTCTTCCCTTTCCGTTCGAATAGCAGCCGAAGTGGCCGATTACAATCCGGACGACTATTTCCCTTCAAAGCGTCAGGACCTGCTGGACAAGTTCGCGCAGTTCGCCCTGATTGCCGCAGGCGAAGC
The DNA here is from genome assembly GCA_021789565.1 of Acidobacteriota bacterium. The sequence goes on along the minus strand of JAJYJL010000681.1, from coordinate 2,162 downwards.
CATGGAGAGCAGTGGCATTACCGTCCGCGACGAAGAGCGTTGCCGGTTTGGCGTGGTGATGGGTTCGGGCATGGGCGGGGCGGGCAGCTATGACGCCGGCTACCATAACCTTTACGCAAAGCAAGTCACGCGTTTGCATCCCTTTACGATTCCGCGCATCATGCACAATGCGGCCACGTCGCACATCTGCATGGAATTTGGAGCACAGGGGCCCGCGCTTGCCACGGCAACGGCCTGCTCGTCGTCCGGGCACGCAATCGCCGAGGCCTTCCACCTGATCAAGCTCGGGCTGGCAGACGTGATGCTGGCCGGCGGCGCTGACGCTCCCATCACTTATGGTGTAATGCGTTGCTGGGAGGCGGTGCGCGTTCTCGCTTCCGGGAACGGCGACCCTGCCACGGCTTGCCGTCCTTTTTCGGCCGACCGCAAAGGAATGGTGATTGGTGAAGGGTCCGGCGTTCTGATGTTGGAGGAACTGGAACATGCCCTCAAGCGCGGCGCCACAATTCATGGCGAGCTTGCCGGTTGCGGCATGAGCTCAGACGCCTCGCACATCACTCAGCCGTCGGTGGATGGGCCGGTGCGCGCCATCCGCATGGCGCTTAATGAAGCCGGTGTTGCGCCTGAAGAAGTTGATTACATCAACGCCCACGGGACCGGAACGCGTCTTAATGACGCCGTCGAAACCCAGGTAATCAAGGAAGTTTTCAAGGATCATGCCCGGAACCTGGCAATCAGTTCCACGAAATCGATGCACGGACACGCAATGGGTGCGACGGGAGCAATTGAATTTGTAGCCACCGTCCTGGCGGTCGAGCGTGGAGTGATTCCACCCACTGCGAACTACGCAGAGCGGGACCCGGAATGTGACCTTGACTATGTTCCCAACCAGGCCCGGGAAAAACGCATTCGCGCCGCGCTTTCGAATTCCTTTGCGTTCGGAGGACTAAACGCGGTACTGCTGGTGCGCCGCTGGCAGTGAAATTTTCATCCCTCCGCGACATGGGAGTTCGGGAGCGGGGTCATTCGGAGAAGGCATGGAAGTCAAGCGAATTGCTATCCTGACACTCGGTGTGGGGGCTGGCCATTCGCGTGCGAGCCAGGCCATTCATCAGGCCCTTCACGATGGAGCCGATAATGTTGAGGCCCGCACGATTGATGTGCTGGACTTCGCGGAGCCGTGGTTCCTCCGCTTCTACATCTATCCTTACTGGTTGACGGTAAGGCAAGCCCCCTGGTTCCGGCGAAAAGTCTTTGAATGGCGGCAGCGACGACGGCTGCCGAAGATGGCCCCCGACTGGGTGTGCCGGCGGGGTTGCCGGCCAGTTCTTGCCCGTCTCCAGTCTTTCCGGCCGCACCTGGTGATCGTAACCGGGTCTTGTGCCGCCAGACTGGCTGCGCTTGGGCGGCGCGACGGCTTCTTTGACGCTCCTGTTTTGGCCGCCCAAACGAACTTCTGCGCGGGGCCAGGCTGGGTCAAGGATGAAATCGATGTCTACTGCGCGGGCAGCGAAGAAGCCAAGAGCCAGTTGATTTCCTGGGGAGTTTCTACAAACCGTGTCCTCTATTGTGGTGTGCCGGTGGATTCAGCTTTTGCCCTCAACTTCGACCGCGCCGAGGTCCGGCGCGCACTGGGTCTCCGCCCGAACCGGCCCGTGGTGCTTGTGATGGGTGGCGGTGCCGGACGCGCGCCGCTCGACTCCATCATTCGAAGCCTAGAGTTGTGCCGCCAGCCCGTTCAGGTGCTTGCTGTGGCGGGAAGAAATCGCACCATGCGCGAGCGGCTGGAGGCGTTGAGAGGGCAATTGGCCCTGGACCTGCACGTTTTTGGCTGGACAGAGTCCGTCCCCGAACTGATGGGCGCGGCCGACCTGCTGGTTACCAAGCCCGGTGGCGTTACTGCCTCCGAGGCCATGGCAGCCGGTGTTCCCATGATCCTTACTTCTCCATTTCCCGGAATGGAGGAAAGCCATCTGCGGTTTCTTGTTGAACGGGGTGTTGGACTTGAGGCCAAAGAACTGCAGGAGATCCCGGCGCTGGTTTCCTGCCTGCTCGACAACCCCAAACGGATGGAAGCGTTGGGTGCACGCGGGCGGGAGATGGCCCGGCCTGACGCTGCCTATGCCGTTGCTCAGGTGGCACGGGCCTTGCTTGAAAAAGCT
>JAJYJL010000680.1 GCA_021789565.1 Acidobacteriota bacterium | reverse complement strand
CACGCGGTGCATCTCTCCGGTCGCCTACGGCTCCCTTCGAGCTGCACCGCAGAGAAGAACAAAAGCAAGAAACTACCCCGGAACTCACATTATGATTGGTACAGAGAACGGGGGCAGGTCAGTTCCCGCGAATCTGAGGAAGTTGTGAAGCGTGGCTTCGCCAGTAAAGCTGGTTCCTGCGCGAGTGCAGATCGAGAAAGTAGGTATCTTCCCCCAACTGAGTTGAAAGCTCTCCAATTGCCGGAGTAACTCGGTAGCCTCCTCGGCATACGCCCAGTTTTAGGTTGGGACGTTACCGGTCTTTGCTTCCGGATTGGAAGTTGAAGCAAAAAGTGGTGTCATCAGCAACAAAGCCCGACCGCTACCCAACCGATTTTGCCAAGTGTCAGCCGCATAATTCTGTCCTTCATGTTGAAGTTTCTCCATGGGTCACAGCGCGCTGTCCACAGATACTTGTACCAAGCTCCGTACGATTAGAAAAGTACAAAGTTTCGATGTAATCGATAGATTTTTCCTATCCATAATAGGAATATGGAATGGATCAACTATCACCACTTGCTTTACTTCCGGACTGTTGCACGGACGGGCGCATTGCCAAGGCTTCGGAAGAACGGCTACTGTCGCCACCGACGATCAGTTCACAGATTTCACGCCTTGAAGACCAGCTCCGTGAAAAGCTCTTCACCCGCTCCGGCCGCAGGCTGGTCTTGACCGAGCAGGGCAACGTCGCGTTCCGCTACGCTGAGGAAATCTTCCCTCTTGGACGCGAACCGATGGAAACTCTCCACGGACATCTCACTGGTCATCCCTTGAGGTTGCGAGTGGGAGTGGCTGACCCGCTCCCAAAGTGGATTGTCTATCACCTGATTCATCCCGCACTTCAACTCCCGGGCCCTGTTCGGATCATCTGCCACGAACATCGGCCTGACCGCCTGCTGGCCGAACTTGCCGTGAACAAGCTCGACGTGGTTCTGTCCGAGGCGCCCGTCGGGCCTCAGGTGAAGGTCCACGCCTTCAACCACCTCCTGGGCGAGTGTGATGTGACCTTTTACACCAAACGCCAAATCGCGTTAAAACTAAGGCGTCGTTTCCCCAAGTCTCTCGACGGCCTTCCGTCCCTCCTGCCGACGGAGGACAGATCCCTGAGGGTGAGCATGGACTAATGGTTCAACCAGCAGCAGGTTCGGCCTCTTGTCACAAGCGGGTATGATGACTTTTCTCTTCTCCGACATTCGCAGAAGCAGGACACAGCACATTCGCTGCGCCATCTATTCTTGATGCTGAAATGCGTCAATATAGTTTGGGGATCATCGCACGTACCAGCGCCGTCCGTTCGCGGTTCTATGCGATCTCGGTGGGAAGGAAAATCAAGAATCCTGCTGTAGTTGCAATTTCCGAGGCGGCGCGCCAGAAGATTTTTGGTTAGCGCAGCTCAGTTCTTGCGGGGGGCGTGCCAACTTCCAGTATGGGGTGCGGATCAGGAAACTTGGGCGTCTGGACCCTACTTCTTGAAGAGGTTTTCAAACGCTGCACGTGCATCGAGTGGCTTTGAAGAAGAAGTCTCGCGTTCGATTGTCGTGCGCGGCGCAAAGAAGGAGCATTCATTCCGGGCTTCCTTTTTGGGGATCCGTGCCGTAACCGGTTTTGTACATTCGAACCGGCTACCCGTATCGAAAAACGTGCATTGCCTGCAGCTGTGCAATTCAGTTTCACAATTAGGGCATTTGGCCTGCTCATCGATGCCGGCAGGCAGAATGGTTGCACAGGAAGAACACCTCCAGACTGAACGCTGCCCCGGCATAACCGGTGTTCGAGGCCCGAACGTCTCAGGCTTTTTCTGCTGCGGCCGCCCTTGGCGTTCCCCCTCGCCGGAGTCCATGTAGCCCCGCTGTTTATACTTCCTGCCCATCACAGAACCTCTAATTTGAACTTAGAAATGTTATTGAGGGCGCCACTTCTTTTTATGATAAGACCATCGCAAAGCCTGTCCCAACAACATCATTACTGAAGCGCGAGTATGCGCAATCAAAGGTGTGAGGTTTCGCGGTGCACCCGACATCAGCAAATCACAATTCATATACCGAAACCAGGAACAAGGTCCCAATGAACAGGCAACGAAGTAACCGCCTCCCTGCGAAAGGCAGCGGCTATAAAATCAGGGTAAAGGAAACCTAGCTTTTCCGTCGAACCCTTCTCTTTGATGATTAAGCGAAATCACACGGCATACAGCCGAAACTATCGACCGGATAATGTCGTCATCGATCAGCACCTCAAGAGGCCGACGGCGGTCAATGCGGCGACATCAATGTCTGCGTCATTACGATGCAGGGACCTCCCCCTATTTTTTCTTCGGAGCACCGAGGGAACGAATGTACTTCAGCACAACCGCGATTTCCTGCTGGCTGAGCTTGTCTTTAAACGAAACCATCGCCGTACCCGGTACGCCATTTTCGATGGCGTTCAGTAACTCCTTGTCCTGGTGTGCAGCCTGCCACTTCGGATCAGTAAAATTGGGTGTTTTGATGGCAGCGTATCCCTTGCCGTCCATCCCATGGCACATTGAACATTTTTCAGTGAAAATGTAGGCGCCATCCACCTTCTTGGCAGCAAAGGAAAAGGCCGTAGTGTAAGCAATTGATCCGGCTACCACGAGCGTGAAAACCAGGCTTCGAAAATACTTCATGAACTTTTTCTCCGACCCCTTAAGTGGATTTCAGTATCGTTTCCTTTTCAACTAAGCACAAATCTTGCATACTCAGACTGCGACCACACATTATCTTTTAGGCATCCAAAATCGCATCTCGCCTGAGAGCACTGCTCTAGATTCTTAGAACGTCGCATCGGGCAGGCATGCTTGCAGGAACAATCACTGCGGCCATAAAAATCCGGAGTTCGTCTTACTCGTCAAGCCTGACGGCTGCAAAATCCAACCTTCTCAGCGTATGTCAGAGTGTGCCGAATTCGACCCCCGCTGCCCCAAATCACCGACGGGAATAAACTAACAACACACTTTATGCTATGGACAGAAATGGAAAAAATCAAGCCTGATTAGCATTGCTTTGCAACCTCAGAACGCTGGTACGCGATGGTGGAGGTATGCTTCGTCTTTTCGAATGTCATTTTCGACAGCCACGGTGAGGTCTTTGAGGATAGGCCCACCGCCTGATAAGATGGCTTTTGGGGCCACGCATACGAATGATTTCAACGAATCGGTTGAACCCGTTGAAGAGTGTTCTGATCTCCACCTACGAGCTTGGCCGCCAGTCCTTCGGGCTGGCGTCTCCGGCCGCATGGCTCCGTCGTGCAGGCTCCGACGTCACATGCCTAGACCTTTCATGCCAACCGCTGGATGAAGGGGCGGTCGCGTCTGCCGATCTCGTGGCAATCTATGTGCCGATGCACACAGCCACCCGTCTGGCAACACAACTCCTTCCTACCGTTCGAAAATTGAATCCGCGCGCCCATCTCTGCTGCTTTGGTCTTTATGCACCGATGAATGAAATGTTCCTGCGCAAGCTGCGAGTGCAGACAATTTTGGGTGGAGAATTTGAAGAAGGCCTGGTCGCAACATTCGAGCGGCTGCAAAACCGTGAGCCTTTATCTGAAGTGCAGGTGCTGCCCACCGTTTCGCTGGAGCGCCAGGATTTTGTAGCCCCGGATCGGCAATCGCTGCCTCCGCTGAGTCGCTATGCGAGATTTATGGGGACCGATGGCAACGCCCAAATCGCAGGTTACACGGAGGCCAGCCGAGGCTGTAAGCACCACTGCCGACACTGCCCCATCGTTCCGGTTTACAGCGGCGTGTTCCGCATTGTTCAGCCAGAAGTTGTGCTGGAAGATATCCGTCAGCAAATAGCCATGGGGGCCAAGCACATCACCTTTGGCGACCCTGATTTCTTTAACGGCATCCGTCACGCCATCCGAATCATCACGGCCTTGTATGCCGAGCACCCCACAGTCACGTACAACGTCACCATCAAAGTGGAACATCTTCTGAAGCACGCAGAGTTCCTTCCAACATTGCGCGAGACGGGGTGCGCTTTTGTGACCAGCGCCGCGGAGTCATTGGATGACGAAATTCTCCGCAGGCTCGACAAAGGACATACGTACGCAGATTTTGCCCGTTTACTGGAACTATGCCGCCAAACAGGTCTTGTGCTCTCGCCAACATTTGTCGCCTTCACGCCGTGGACTACCCTCGAGAGTTATTGTGCGTTCATCGCCGGCTTGCAGAAACTCGACCTGGTTGATCACGTTGCACCCATCCAGCTTGGGATTCGCCTACTGATGCCGGCAGGCTCACGGCTTCTGGAAGTTCCAGAAATTGAGCAGATGGTGGGCGCTTTCGATGAGAATATGCTCGTGTACCCCTGGTCTAGTTCTGACCCGCGTGTGGACGAGTTGTGCGCCAGGGTGCAAACCGTGGTCCATGAGGGAGGAAAGCAGAAGGCAACGCGGCAGCAGATCTTTCAGCGGATTGCCGTAATTGCACATGAAACCGCAGGCATCAAACCTCTCAAGAGTCTGGAATCGCCTGATCGGCTGGATCGCGCTGCCATTCCGTATCTGACCGAACCGTGGTATTGCTGAGCAGAACCGACGGGGGACCAGTTGGCCTCCCTTCATCAAGGCGAAGCACTTGTATGACGAAACCCGACATCGAAGCTCGGCCTGAAATCACAATCAATCCTGCCCAACCAGGCGCAGAGATTCGGAAAGCGTGGAACACTTGGCATATCGAGAATTTGCAGATGCTCTTGCCGAGAAGTTGAAACGCACACCGATTGGGATTGTATTTCTTGATGAAGTACCTGAGGGAGTAAAACATTATGCGCAGGCTGTTCTTTCGGCATATGCCTTCTGGAAAGCGGTGGAGCGCGAACTCTTCTACGCAACGGCATCAGACCGTTACAACCGCCCCATCGGCGCCGTCATTCAGGCATTCCAGATTCCACAGCCGGTTTCGGCCAACGCCGTGGAACTGACTGGGATGAGCGGCAAGATTTCTTACTTGGAAGCCGCAGAGGCAAACAACGTCCCTGTAGTAGAGAAGAAGCACAATGCCATTGTCTACAGCCCTCTCAAGAATTTGGCGAACTCCAGCCGGACGTCATTCTGCTGATTGCCGCTCCATTCCAGGCGATGATGATTTCGGAAGCCGACAGTATTGCATCGTGGGGCACAGGACACGAAAGCCGCACACTTGGGCGGTGGGCCTGCACAGTGATCCCTGAATCGCTGAAGAGCAATGACACAACCTTCAGCATGGGCGCGCGGCCTTTACGAACATCAAGGATGAAGAAGTATTGATTTCAGTTCGTGCCGTGGAGCTTGTTAAACTTCAGAATCGGCTGCCCGTTGACCTGCCCCCCGAAAACTGTACCAGTGTAAATGAGAGTTCTCCGGGGTATAAAAGCCCGAGGAGGACCAGAAATGAGGCAAAGCCGGTACACGGAGGAGCAGATCATCGGGGTGTTG
>JAJYJL010000679.1 GCA_021789565.1 Acidobacteriota bacterium | reverse complement strand
AGCGCGCGATGGATGACACTGATGGATTCCTCGTCGTCCCGCGTTCCGTAGAATTCCGACATGCCCATGCATCCCAGCCCGAGGGCCGACAATGAAAACGAACTGTGACCTAGTTTCCGATATTGCATTGCTTTTAAGCCTCCGCTTCCCGGTTGAGATATGAACCCCCAGCATAGCACCCGGTATCACCTGCCTCAAGGTTCGCAAAGGCCCTGCGAGGGAACCGCGAGGCGAAATAGAACGTATCTATAGGCATGTCGCGCGAAATCTCTTCCCGGTCCGCACGGCTGCGGTAAAATGCTTTCTTAAGAAAGGAGATCATTGTGGCTGCTTCCCCGCCTGCCGTCGAGCCTCCCCGCAAGCCTTTGGATAAGCATGTGGTTTGGGCGATCCTGCTGGTTGTTGGATTCATCATCGCCTCCGGCATCTTCATGGTTTGGTTTGGCCTTCGTATTCTTTCCCGTAGCGTTCACGTCCAGGTCACCCAAACGAGTTCAGCCCGGAAGGTCATCACGGTCAAGACGCCGATGGGCGATTTTAAGATCGCCAAAGAACGGAACACCAGCGATCTTCAACTGGGACTCCCGATTTATCCCGGCGCTACGAGAGAGAAGGATACCCATGACGATAATGCCGTTTCCCTCTCCTTCGACCTGCCCAACGAGACGAACCTTCGCATTGCGGCGGCGAAATTCAGCACGCCTGATCCCATCAGCAAGGTTCAGGAATTCTACAGACAGCAACTGGGCGGTGAGGTGACCGGCTTGAACCAGACCAACCGCGACGGCAAGATCGTTTTTGAGATGAAATACGGCGAGCAACACAAAGTTGTATCCCTTTCGCCGCATGATGGCGGAACGCAGATCGCACTGGTGCGGATCTTTCGCGGCCACGCCGAGCCCAACTGAAGCTGCCCGCGCTTCCCAACCTGGACCCGCCCGCTGCATTCTGATCCCGTTCGCTGCCTTCAGAATGACCTTTCAGGAAACCGGCCCTTGAACCTTTGCGTACCCTTAAATCTCTGTTTACCGGCCAAATCTGGCACCTTGGCTGTTTATCATTTACCCGCGCCTCCCTGATGCCGATATAATGTCCCTTCAGGGGGAACTAAAAAGGGGGGGACACGAATGCAGCTTGCATCGTTTAGAAACGAGCCTTTATCCGACTTTAAGGGCAATCCTGAGCATTTCCGCCGGATGCAGGAGGCTCTGCAGGACGTCAAGAAGGAGCTTGGGGCCAAATATCCTGCGGTGATTGGCTCCGAGCGGATCGAAACAGAAGACAAATTCCATTCTTACAATCCTTCAGAAAAAGACCAGATTGTGGGAACATTTTCCAAGGGCGATTCCGCCCTGGCCGCGCTGTCTGTTGAGAAAGCAGAGAAAACCTTTGAAAGCTGGAGCCGCACGCCTATGGACATGCGCGCCAAGCTGCTGGTTTCGACGGCCAAGATCCTTCGCGACCGCAAATTCCATTATGCCGCCTGGATGGTCTACGAAGTGGGCAAGTCGTGGGCCGAAGCCGACGCTGATGTGGCGGAAGCCATTGATTTTTGTGAGTTTTATGCCCGCGAAGGGCTGCGCCTTGCTGGCCGCCAGCCGATTACTCCTGTCCAGGGCGAACGCAACCGCCTGGAGTACATCCCGTTGGGTGTCGGAGTTGTCATCCCTCCGTGGAATTTTCCACTGGCAATTCTTGTTGGGATGACGGTGGCCTCGATTGTGGCCGGCAACACGGTTGTGCTGAAGCCCTCAAGCGATTCGCCCACCATTGGCTACAAGTTTTTTGAGGCGCTGGCGGAAGCAGGTTTGCCTCCCGGTGTCGTGAACTTCCTGCCCGGTCCCGGCGCATCGGTTGGTGACGCCCTGGTGACCCATCCCCGCACCCGATACATCGCCTTCACGGGATCGAAGGAAGTCGGTCTTCACATTAATGAGCTGGCGGCAAAGCCCCAGCCCGGGCAGATATGGATCAAGCGCGTCATCGCGGAGATGGGCGGTAAGGATTCCATCATAGTTGACAGCGAGACGGACCTGGAATCGGCGGCGGAAGGCGTGGCGGCTTCGGCCTTTGGCTATCAGGGCCAGAAGTGCTCTGCCTGCTCGCGCGCCATTGTGGTTGAAAACGTTTACGAGGCGTTTCTGGAGAAGCTGAAGGAACAAGTTGAAGGGATCAAGGTCGGCGACCCGGTAGATCCTGAAACTTACATGGGTCCGGTGATCAACAGCCGGGCCAAAGAGTCCATCCTTAATTACATTAAGATCGGGAAAAAGGAAGGCCGGCTGGTCACCGGTGGCAAGGAAGCCTCCGGCCCAGGCCATTTTCTTGCTCCCACCGTTATTGCTGACGTTCCCCCACAGGCGCGCCTGTCGCAGGAAGAGATTTTCGGGCCTGTGCTGGCCGTGCTGAAAGCGGCGGACTTTGATGAAGCTCTCAAAATTGCCAACAACACCGAGTATGGCCTGACGGGCGCTGTCTACACCAAGAACCGTGCGAAAATCGAGAAGGCGGCGCAGCGCTTTCATGTCGGCAATCTTTATTTCAATCGCAAGTGCACGGGAGCGCTGGTGGGCGGCCATCCTTTTGGCGGATTCAACATGTCGGGAACGGATTCCAAAGCCGGCGGGCGGGATTACCTGCTGCTGTTTACCCAAGCTAAGTCCATCTCAGAAAGACAGAGCGCGTAGGCGGCTTTTTGAAAACGTTTTGGCGCTGTCATTCAGAGCCCCCATTCGCTTCGCTCAGGGCAGGCTGTTCGCCCTCCATTTGCGAACGGCCCTGAGAGGAGCCAAATGGGTCTCAGGGTAAACTCCGCGAAGAATCTCCGCAGTTCATGTCAGGAGGGCGGGGCTCCAGCCCCGCCCTCGAGCGGCCGCGCTTTAAGTGCCCTCAGGCCCTGAAGCCACATGAGACTTCTTATTTTGATCCCGGCAGATCAATTCCAAAATCCCACACGTCGATGTTGAGTTTCTGCTCCAGCATTTCGCCGAGGGCATATTCGCCGGAAACGAGCGGCTGCATGGGCTTCAGTTCATAGACACTGGCGGCCAGCTGCTTGCGCTCCAGCGGCACGTCCTGTCTCTTTTCCCCGGATTTTCCCAAGCCGATTCCTGACTGGATTTTCTCAACCACGCGCGAGTTTTTCCTCTTGGTCAGCGGAAGCAATTGCGCGTGCAGGGCCCAGTTATCGCTGTCCTGAACGTAGAAAACCGGCTCCGCTACGGTAATCCGTACTGCGGCGGCGGCTCCCGGCAGAACTACAAGCGCCTGCTTCTTCAGCAGGGGTCCCGGCATCACCATGATCAGGGCAATACGCTTTTTGTCGGTCACCACTTTCGCCGGGTCCTGGATCAGGTGAATCACCCGTGCGCCGTCAAAGGCGTACACGCCGGCATCGCCGGGAAGCCGGATGCCCGGCTTGATCTGGTAGCCGTTGTTCGTGGGAATTTCAAACCGCTGGTTCTCAAGTTCTTCCGCGGCCTTCAATTGTTTGGCCTGCTGCACTTTCTTTTCCGCTTCGGCACGCTTGGTGGCCTCAAAATCTACGAGCGATTTCGGAATTTCTTCCCAGTCTGAGCGGTCCAGGCTGTAGTAGCGGACTCGGTCGCCCTTCACCTCATAGCTCTTCACCAGCTCGTAGCTGCCGTCCTTCAAGAACAGCTTGATCGCAGCTTCAAGCGGCAGCGGACTCAGCATGAGCCCTGCCAGAGCCAGCACCACCATCGTCCGGAAACCTTTTGCGTGCATCCCGTACCTCGTTAACTTAGATGTTAGCGCGCCCCGCCGTGCCGTATCAAACTCGGCTTTGCCGGTATTTGATTGTCCGAACTGCGTCTGAGGTAAACTTGATTTCCGCGCATCTTCTCTTGCCAAACGTCCGCCGGGCTGTTAAAAAGGCGGCTATGTCAAACCACACTTCAGCGCCTGGAACAAGAAGCTCCGCGCGCCGCGCTTTCCTTAAGAACGTCGCAGCCGTAGGCGCTCTGGCCTCCATGAAATCAATGCCAGCATTGTCATCCCCATTACCGGAAGAAACGGGAGAAGCAGACCGCCGATACTGGGTCGAGGTTGTAACCCGCGTGTCGGACCCGGTTCTGCGGGCCCTCAGCCGGCACAAGTTGAAGGCCACCATGCCTGTTGAAGCGCCGCACGGCAACGTGGCTGACCGCCGCCGGTTTACGTATCTGGAAGCGACCGGGCGGCTCCTTTGCGGCATTGCGCCGTGGCTGGAGTCGGGGCCCGCCGACGGGCCGGAAGGCAAGTTGCGGCAGCAGCACGTCGAGTGGGCCCGCGCAGCAATCAATGCGGCAACGGACCCCGCATCGCCCGACTTCATGAATTTCAACCAGGGTTCGCAGCCCGTTGTGGACGCGGCGTTCCTGGCGCAGGCCGTTCTGCGCGCCCCCACCGAACTGTGGAGCAAGCTGGACACGAAAACCCGGCGCAACCTCGTGCGGGCGCTCGAATCCACGCGCGTCATCCGTCCGGGCCTCAACAACTGGCTCTTGTTCAGCGCCATCGTCGAAGCGGGCTTGTGCTTGATGGGTGAGTGGTGGGACAAGGTGCGCGTCGATTACGCCCTGCGCGAGCACCAAAGCTGGTACCTCGGTGACGGCATGTATGGCGACGGCCCGCGATTCCACTGGGATTACTACAACAGCTACGTCATCCAGCCCATGCTGCTCGACGTGCTGGACACTGTTTCAAAGCATGCCCACGACTGGGACGCGATGCGGGCGCCCGTTCTGGCGCGTGCCCGGCGCTATGCCGCCATCCAGGAGCGCCTGATCAGCCCGGAGGGAACGTATCCCGCCATTGGCCGGTCGCTGGCTTATCGTTTTGGAGCTTTCCATCTGCTGGCCCGCATGGCCCTGCGCCACCAGCTTCCGCAAGGCGTCTCACCGGAACAGGTTCGGTGCGTGCTGACTCGGGTGATTCGCCGCATGATCGAAGCTCCGGGCACCTTTGATGAGCAAGGCTGGCTGACGGTGGGCTTTTGCGGACACCAGCCTGCTATCGGGGAATCGTACATTTCCACCGGAAGTTGTTATCTCTGTTCGGCCGCATGGCTACCACTGGGACTTCCGGCGGACGACCCGTTCTGGAAAGGTCCGGCAAAGCCCTGGACCCAGCAGAAAGTCTGGAGCGGAAAAAACGTTGAGGCGGACCACGCCCTGGGTGCAGCCGGCGGCATCCCCGGCTGCCGTGCCTAGCGCCTAATGGACAGTCGCCGTTTGTATGCACGGTTCGCGGCATTCTCCTTGCTGCTCTCGCCGTGCACGGATAGTATTCTTCAATGCAGAGAGGATGGCTGTTCCGCGAAAATGTCCGCGAGGACTTGGGCGGTGCAGGTGCGAACGAATAAGGACGGAAAAGGAGAACGCAAATGAAAAGCTCGATCAGCCGCCGTCAGTTTCTGGGAGCCGCCGCAGCCGCAGCGGCCCTGCCTTCGGTTGGAACCTCTGTCTCAGGCACGGCGCT
>JAJYJL010000678.1 GCA_021789565.1 Acidobacteriota bacterium | reverse complement strand
GTACAGACGCGCAATGTTCCATTTACGCATTTGCTCCATCGCTTGCTCCGCGCCCGGGGGAACGGGGCGCTTGTCCATCATGGGCAGACCGATAGTAGCCGTCGCTTGCTCCAAGCTCATGCCCTTTTTCTTGGCAGCGGACACACTGTCTATCCAGGTCTCTACGAGTGCTTTCATCTCAGGCAGGATCGCTTTGGTGGTGACATCCCCATGCCCTGGCACAAGAACGTCCGCATCCAATTGGCTAATTCGATCGAGGGACTGGAGCCAATCAAACGGGAGTGCGTCGTGCATCCATGCTTGCACGCCGACGGTCAAATTATCCGACGTGAAGACTACCTTTTCCTCAGGAACGTAAACGGCCAAATTGGAAGCCGTGTGGCCCGGTAGATGCACGAGCTCAAAGGTGTGGTCTCCCACGTGCAAAGTGAGTTGATCGGTAAAGGTGATGGTCGGCAACCGATACCAGAATCCTTTCAAGAGCGGCATGCTCTCGGGATTCGTCTTGCTCATTTGTTCCTTGTATTGTTCGGCCGAATTGGCCAGGATGACTTTTCGAGTGCCCACGTGTGCGACGATCGGAACGTCATAAAAGTAGTTGCCGGTGATATGATCCTGATGCGGCTCCGTGTTGATCAAATAGCACAGGGAACCATGCTTTGCGATTTCCGCGCGCCACTTGACGGCGTCGGCAGGGTTCATCGGTGTATCGATCGCCACGACGCCTTGCTTGGTGACCACCAAGCCCGTGTTACACACGAACCTGGTCTCGACAAAGACGTTGTCAGTGATCTTCTGCATGTGAATCTCCTTTTGGATATTCCCAGGTCGCGATCGCTTGCCGGATGCCCTGGCCGCTTGCCGAACACTCCGTTGCCCATCAACTCGATGAACTTGTCACCAGACGTGCCGAGTTGCTGCACATAGAACCACTCGTTGCTTTCGCCAAAGCATGGAAAGCGCTGCAACCCGTATGGATTCTTGGAGAGCGTGATCGGGAGCCTGCCGTGAGTGACCCGGCCCACCCGGGTCTTCTTCGTCTGCGAACGCGGGGTGTTCCAGGTCTTGAAAGTGAGAATTTGGACAGTGGCAAATAACGTGAGTTGAAAGAGCATGGGATTCTCCGTTCAGAATAGGCGAACGGCCCTACTCAAGGCGACAGCCCATGCTCACTTGGATTTTCGCACAATCGGACGCGTTATGCAACGTCCTGATTCCGTCGCTGGTGAACTTTACTCCGGCCCAGCAACGCCATGCGCTCAATTTCATCAAGGCACTGCTCGTCTGCCCCGCCAAGCACGACCCTGGCGACTCTGGCGCGTCTACTCCGCCTGCCGCATGCGGACGAATTCGCCCTCGCGGACTTCTTTCAGGCCAGTCCCTAATCGGGAACCCGAGTGCGCCAAGCTGTGACGCTCTTTCTGCTGAAAACTATCGCCTAGATTCGGGTCTGCACCGGTTGGCGCTTGCTCTACCTGAGTATCGACGACGCTCTCTGCTGCAAGGATATCGCCACCCACGTGCTGGAAGTGGTCAGTTTCCATTGTGATCACGTCGCCCAACGCCGTCAGGAAGGCACTCTCACCAACAGCTCTCAGTACGTCACGCTCCATCTGCAGTTCGGTCCGGCGCATTTCACTCTGACGTGGCGGCTGTATCTTAAGCACAAGGTCGTCGCGCGACTCAATCGACAGCGGGCTAAGCAAGGCTTGCCCAAGCTGACCCTCACCAAGCTCTCGGGCTTGGTCGAAGAGATGTTGGAGGAAATCGCCCCGCAGCTACCCAAAGGCTGCCGGGTGTATGTGTTGGTCGATTCCTGGTACGATAGCCATCATCTCGAGCGCTTCATCCGCTCACACGGTTGGCATTGGATTTGTGCGACGCGTTCCAATCGCAGTCTGTTCGACCGTCCGCTCTGCCAGTGGTGGGATCACCTGGCCCACCAACGGATCGAGCGTATCTCGATCCGTTCTGCCACGCGCAGGCACGTCTACCACACCCGTCGTGTGACGGATCGGCTGCGCCGCTATCCCGACCCCGTGATAGCGATCATTTCGAAATGGGACCGGCGGGATCGCCATCCCGCTTACTTCTTGTGTTCGGACACGAGCTTGAGTGTCCGCACGATCTTCAAGTCCTACGGCAATCGCTGGCAAGCGGAAGTGGACAACTGGTTTTTGAAAGAGCGTTTTGGTCTGGCCGACTACCGCCTGCATGCGGCGGAAGCCATTCTGAACTGCCATGCGTTGGTCTCCGCCGCCTACGCCTTCCTCCAATATCAACGGGCTTCCCCTCTATCTCATCGACCCCCAGGCATAGCTTGTACCCTTGAGCGAAGTCCTGACCGACCATCGCCGCCCTGGCCCGGCAAGGACTGAGCGACACGGAATTGCTTAAAACGCTGCACATCGAGTAATCCATTCTGCCGCCTCTCAGGGCAAAGCTGCTCTCCTCTGGCAGAGTGGCTTTTTTCGCGCCTAGAATCGCACAGAGGTAGCACGTCTTCCTCAGCACATTTCCCAGTATCCAGTATCTTAAGATAGGCGACCGCGGATGAAATCCGGTTCGCTTTGACTTATACTTCTCGTCCAATCTCGATTTGGAAATTGAGGAACGATTGGATGAGAAGACACCGCGCGGCGCGCCTGCATCTTGCTCTCGACGAGTGATCCCGAGACCGTCGTGGACGAACTCGCGGCTCAGGTGCATTGCACTCCGACCGGGGTGTAGTATGTGTGTCGGCGTTTCGAAGCCAAGGGCATGGACACCGTGTACAATGGTGACCGCTCGGGCCGCCCCCGCGTATTGACTGCCTTGCAGCGGGTCCAAATCGAGTAACTGGCCTGTTGTGACCCGCTGGGCTTGGGTTTGAATCTGACCCATCGGTCGACGCGCAGTCTGACCACCGTCGCCCGGGAGCGTTTGCATCACCCGCACCGGACTCACTCCACCGTCTTGTTGATTCTGCGGGATCCGGACCTCCAGCCGCATCGCTTGCGGTACTGGAAGACGCCCACGCTCAACGCCGAGTTCGTGGAGTGGGCGAGCCGTAGTTTATGGTGTTATGAGCAGGCGGAGCAGCTCTACCAACGCGAAGAACTCGTTCCGACCTTGGATGAGAAGCCCAACCTCCAAGCGCCGGAACAGACCTGCCCGAGGCAGCGAGGACGCGCAGGTCAGATTGAGCGCCATGAGTTTGAATACGTTCGGCATGGTACGGTCAATTTCGTGGTGGTAATGATGGTGCATGACGGCACCCTGCGCCGTGGGCCGCATCCAGGTGCCCACCAACGAGGCGGCCTGCCCCGCGAACCAGAAACGACAATTGCGATGGCGAAGAGAAGCCAAGGCCGGGCTCAACCGTGTTTACAGACTCTCCATCCACGAAGCAGCGCCTAGTGATTCGAGCGCAGCTGGTGAGGACAGGCTCGGATCATTCATCCTCAGGGCTCCGCCACGCGGAGCACTACTCTGCCCACGACGTTGCCTTGCTCCAACTTGGTGAAGGCTTGATTCACCTTCTCGAGAGGGAGAACGTCATCTATGACGTTTCGCACCTGGCCGTTTGCCAACATGCGCAATGCCTGCTCCAGTTCGCACTGGCGCACATAGCGCGATCCCACGAATTCGATTTCGCGACCAACAAAATCGTTGATTGGAATTTGCGCCAGCGCGCCGACGGTGTAGCCGACACCGACAACCCTTCCCTCAGGCCGGACCAGTTGGGCCGCTCGCATCAATGAGTCTTCACGCCCGACGGTATCGATTAGCACATCGGCTCCTAATCCATGAGTCAGAGCCGAAACAGCCTCTCGGGCATGTTCCTCCGGCATCGTCACCTTAGCTGCGCCCAATTGGGCCGCCATTTGCAAATGGCGCGAATCAATATCGACGGCTACCACCTGCGCTCCCGCCGCACGTGCCACTTGAAGACTGTTCAAACCAACCCCGCCCACGCCTTGAATCACCACCGTCATCCCCGGCCGCACTTGGCCGCGGGTAATGACCGCTCGAAAGCTGGTCCCCAATGCACAGGAAGAGGGTGCGGCTTGTTCTGGTGAAATGCCGTCGGGCAGATGCAATAGCCGGTGGGCAGGAACAGCAACGTATTCCTGGAATCCTCCAGGAACCGTGAATCCAACTCGGCCTTGCATATTCTCGCAGAGGTGCTCCAAGTCCATCCGGCACAAGTCGCACTCGCCGCACGACCAGTAGTTGTAGACAATGACCCGATCTCCCTCTCGGAAGCCGGTATTGCGGCCCGCGTGGGCGATCTGACCGCAGATCTCATGGCCTGGAACATGAGGAAGCGGCAACGTGTCCCGATGTGCCCCCTGCCCACGCGCCGTCTTGACATCGGAATAGCACACACCGCACGTGAGGACTCGCACGAGAACGGAACCAGGCATGACCTCCGGCAGTGGTAGCTCCATCAACTCCAGGGGAGATTCATAATCACGGACTACCATGGCGCGCACGATTGCTCCTCCTCGCTCATCGGGTATCAAGTTGTGAATCGAGCGTCAATCCAGTGTTCTGAGCGTGACTAGATGACCCGAGAGCGCGACAAGGACTCCATCTCCTCGCTCGACAATCCGAGCATGCCCTGGTAGATCTCCCGGTTGTGTTGTCCCAGAAGCGGCGCGGGTTCAATAGGCACGGCCGAATCAGACATATGAATGGGAAAACCGGGCATATGGACGGGGCCTCGAACCGGATGGTCAACGGTGATAAACATACCGCTCTCGTTGAGGTACGGGTCGGCGGCAAGTTCTGCGGTCGTGAGAATCGCACCGGCAGGCACGCCGCCCGCTGCCAACTCTTGCATGGCCTCGAACTTGGTGCGTTCGCGCGTCCATGCGCTGATGTTCGCGTCGATTTCGGCGCGATAGGTATACCGCGATTCCGGCGTCGCCAACCGCGGATCCGTCTTCATTTCGGGGTGAGCGATCACATCGCACAGTTGTTCCCATTGCGTGGCGCCGGGCCAGCGCGAGGCGTACAGGGTCACGTAGTCGTTCGGGCCGAACGGCTTGCAGGGATAAATCCCGCACGGTGCGACGCGCGCCATCGTGTGATTGTTTCCGACGCGTGGAGTCGCCATACCTGCTTCAATTTGTTGGGCGAAGGCAGTGCGGATATAGTTGATCATGACCTCTTGCATCGCCAATCGGACAAGCTGGCCGCGTCCCGTGACGGTCCGCTGGTAGAGTGCCGCTACAATGCCCAGGGCCGTGTGAAATCCGGTCCCACTGTCGGCCAAATTCGGTCCCGTTCGAAGCGGCGGCCTGTCTGGCTCACCCGTGAGACTGAGGATGCCGCCCATTGCTTGCCCCACCGGGTCAAACGCCACATGGCTCGCATACGGACTGTCCGGCGAGAATCCTTTGATCTGCGCGTAGACGATTCGGGAATTGATGGCCGCGACCGCCTCATAACCAAACCCCGCTTGCTCCAGCGTACCGGGTGCGAAATTCTCGACCA
>JAJYJL010000677.1 GCA_021789565.1 Acidobacteriota bacterium | reverse complement strand
CGCTGTAGGTCGCCCTTCGCGTCGGAGGCAAGCGGTCCAAATGTGGGAGGTGACGTTCTGGCATGAATAGGCCCGTCCAACAACACTTTGTGACTCGAGCATATCTCCAAGGTTTTGCAGACGAGAAGGGTCAGCTTCATATATACGAGCGCGGAAAGGAAAAGCCTTTCACAGCGGTGCCAGATAAGGCCGCTCGACAAAGAAACTATTACCTGAATCCGGCGTGAAAACGATGGTCAGGAGTAGAGTGGCTTCAGTCGGTGGGTCTTTTCGAGTATTTCGTTCGCCAGGTCTCGTAAGATCGGGGATTCTCTGAGGCGAAGGATTGGGCGGTTCTGCGGGCGAGTCAGTTCACCGGGTAGCAAGAACAGTTTGTAGCGCAGTTTTTGGAGTGTCAGGTTGTGCCAAGATTCTTCCAAGCAGTTACGTTGGAACGCTGTGACCAGATTGTACGCAAGCCGAATGATTTCCAGGTAGAGCGCATTAGCCGCAAACGAGGCGGTGGGAATCTTGCGGAGCGCAAAATCTTCGCGCAGTTCGCAGATACGCGGTTCCATCCCGGCGCGTCCGTCGTAGAAGTGCCAGACGCCGACCGGCGTCAGGCCCATATTGGTTACCCAGGCGCGATAGACGTAGCGCCCCAGAGTGAAGAGCGTGGTTTGCGATTCCTCTTCTGGAATGAATCGTCGCGCCACTACGAAACGACGGGCCTGCGGCCAACCATGCGGACGATGCTCGAAGTCCGCCATTTCCCACTGGCGGTTGACGGATTCATATCGCAAGCCCGGGAGCAATCGCTTGAAGGCCTGAGTCATGCGAGCCACCACGGAGTATTGTGAAGGTTTGGCTTCGAGGATTTCCAAGACCGGATTAAAACCAAAGCCGGCATCGGCGCGAACTCGCAGCTCTCGGATATCAGGCGGTACGTTGACGAAGCAGGTCGCCATCAATTCGACGCTGCCATCCCAGGTGCCAGTGTTGCCGGGACGCAGTTTGGTATCCCATAGGTAGGAAGAGTTGGCCTCGATGCAGAGCAGGGGGTTATAAGAGCGCTTGCCACGATAACGGGGATTGTAGCCGACGGCCGCATTCTCCTGACGTCCAAACACCGTGACCACACTGCTGTCGAGATCAAAGATCAAACGAGATCGATGGCCTGGGAGATGGATGAAATTCTGCAGCAATCGGTCGTTCAGGCGGTGCATTTGCTCCCGGAACGAGTCAGGAGCTTGGAGTAAGAAGCGACGCAAGGTTTGTGGGTCGGGGAAACTCGGCAGGCCCGTCAGATATTGGAAGGTACTGTTGGAACGTAAGAATGACGCGATTTCCAAGCGATCCAGGCCCAGGACGATCGGATATACCAAGGCCAGGATCATTTGGGACAAACTGTAGCGATGGTTGCGACGAAGGTAGGTGAGATGCTGGGAAAGAAAGTTTCGTAATTGCAGCACTCGCAGAAATTCGCGGAAGAAGTAGATGCCGCCAAAGTGGGTGAGACCCTTGTGATCACAGGCGAGACGCAAATTCCGCGGTGCATGGCGCATTTCGGGATTACCTAACCGAAGGTTATGTTATCCCGAAACCACAGAAATCGCATGCAACCTTCGTCATTCCAGCATCGCGATAACCTTCCGCCTCTCGAAATGCGCCGGATTCAGGTATTACAGCGTGAAAGACAAGGACGGAAAGTACGACGATGGGATTGAAACATTCTTGGATGAACAAATTGAGTCGCCAGCGATGAAGGTTATTAAGGACCTGTCAGAAAAAGACGGTCAGCCCTCATGGGACGATCGCATGTCACTGGCGAGATGGATAGCCTTTCAGGAGCTTGGAACGCCTTTGCAACGTGGAGGCATCGAAGAGGCTGCCCAAAAGCTCATCGAACGAACTATGGAAATGATGGCTGCGACACCTGGAGCTCTTGAACATGCTCTTGAAGAACTGAGAAAGCAAGGCAAAGAACAGGACGTCACGGCAGAGAAACTGCGAGAAGCTATTCGGGCTGATGCATTCAATATTCGGATCAACCCTGTGCTCAGCCTAGAGACGATGACAATAGCGGAGGAATTTACTCCATGGTTTGCTGAAATGCAATGGACTTTGTTGACTGCCGCCGAGGGTATCCCTTTCGTGACTTCAGACCATCCAGTGTTAAGAAATGATCCCGACGAGCATAGCCCTTACCGATATGGCTTCATGAGCGACACTATTGAGTTTTGGCTGCCGCTAACCGCGCATAAGTTCTTGTCAATAACGCGCGACCATGAGAGAGAGGGGCTGTGGGGTGCTTTAATGAAAGGGGGCAACGTAGAACAAGCGCGGGAACTTCGGGCGTCACTGCCCACGATGACGTCGCATATGCTCGATGGCGACACGACGTGGAAATTGAAGGAGCGAACCATACGCAGCGCTCCGAGATTCATTTACTGTCCGGAAGAAGATGCGAGATATGCCGAGTTCTTGTCGAAGGAGGCTTGGACCCTTCGCTGGCGTAGTGGCTGAAACGGCTGGCACGAAGCATTGGCTCGCGATTGTGGCACAAGCTGCTACCAGAGTTTCGCATTCCAGAAACTCTGGCGCGATCCTTCACTAGGTTTGTACCGCCCGTCTCCGCCCGACATCCTGCTCGCCCATGATCACGATAAGAAGGCGACGCGGAGTTCCGGGGCTGGCGCAAGTCGCTGATTATGGCGGTCTGCGTGGCCCCGAAGGGACTGGCTGTTGAGCGGTACGCTAGAAAGTTTTCGCTGGGCGAAATCGCGGTTTATACAATAAAGCGTCTACTCCAGCTGGCGAGCGCCTGACCGCGCACTGCCGACTATTTATGCAGTAGGTGTGCGAGGCGGCGGCTAGTCCTCCGGATTCCGGAAACCCGACGTAGACTATTCGGGCAAGTGGAGTGACCAAATGTCAGAAGGTCCTTCGTTGCTCTTCGACAAATCGACGCTCGAAAGCCTCAGCCTCAACGAGGCCGCTTTGCTGGACAATTTCTATCGTTCCACGCTTACGCCTCTATTCTTCGTCGAATGCTTAGCCGACCTGGAGCGAAAAATGGTGCGCATGCGGGGAACACCAGAGCAACTTGTGGGGTCATTGGCAGAACGAACGCCAGACATGCAATCCGTTATGAATGTTCATCACATGCAAGTCCTGAAAGCTGAGCTGTCTGGACAGTTCAACTTGGATACGGTATTGCTCCGGCCGTTTGTCGCCTCGGGCAAGGTGGTCGAGCTCGGCGATTCCAAGGGCATGGTGTTCCAACCAAGCGAAGAGGAAGAAGCCGTCCAGCGCTGGGCGCGTTACGACTTTCTCGGGCTGGAACGGGATATAGCAAAGCGATGGCGGAAAATGATCGAGCAGATTGACCTTCAGGCAATGTCCACCAACGTGTTGCAAGCCATTGGACCATGGCGGAAGCCTACATCACTCCAGGATGCGCGCTCGATGACCGATACAATCCTCGACAATCTGTACCCGGAATGGCTTCTGCGCTTCGGTCTACAACTGCTCGGAGTGCCGGAGGCGACAGAGCATGTGGTGACCCAATGGCGAACTGACCGAAAAAAACCTCTTCGCGCCTACCTCCCTTACTTTATTCACATGCTGTCGATCAACATCTTTTTCAGTCTGGTCCTGAAGACCCAGCTCCTCAAGAATGTAAAGGCAAGTCACCAGATCGACTTGGCGTATCTCTACTATCTACCGTTCTGTGCGGTGTTTTCGTCGCGAGATAACTTCCATGTTCAAGTTGCTCCGCTCTTCATGCACCCGGCACAGCAATTTGTGCATGGAGATGACCTCAAGGTAGATCTGAAAAAACTGGACGAACTGTACCTCCAACTTCCCAAGGAGACGCTGGAAAAGAGCTTTTATTCATTTGCCCCGGTTCCACCGGACGACAGCAGCTATCTTACAACTCGCCTCTGGGATGCCTACCTGCCTGCATGGCGCAAGGACTCGAAGAACATGTCGGACGTGCCGGGGGAGATCAAAAAGGCGCTGATGGAACTGATGGAAAAGTTTCGGCAAGCCACGGCAGCGTCCCCGGAAAGGGTCGTCGGGACCGACGAGCTGGCCTTTGCGCAGTTGTCGAGACAAATCAAGCCTATTAAAGGGGACTACTTCCGGATCGCGAAGGACGTTGTTCTTAAGAATCAGGAGGAAGAACTCAAGAGAAACGTCAAGATTTATCCTCCTGGGACGCAGTTTGCGCGACTGATGGAAGAGCTTGAGCGGCTGTTTGAGGACCAACAATGTGCCAATATCGAGATCACGCTCTTAAGCAATACGCTGGATGACCGAGGGGAAAAGCTTGTCAGTGAGGGCATGTATGTTGCGGAGATTCGCCCCATCGGTGTCCACGTGCTCGACGAGGATACTCGCGGATTCCTGAAGCAGGAATACGAACGATTGCCGCTGCTGTCGATGCTTGTTTTGTGGACTCGCTACGGCGCAGGCAAGCTTGGAATCCTGAAGTTCCAACCTGTGTCGGAAAACGAACCCCTTCCACTGCATGCCGACTATGCGGAATGGGAATCCAAGGCGATTGCAGCGTATCTTGATCGTCACAAGCTATAGGGACAGGGTCTATTTGCAATCACGCCGTGGTTTGGCTTGAGTGGGGCGCCCGGCAGGTCGGGTTGGGCACAGCTAAATTAGGTGCGAGGACGTCATCGGTCCTTTCCTGCTTCATTTCAGCACAACCCTGTAATACCGCCATTCCCATCCGGCAGGCCGCACGTAAAACCTATATTGCCCGGCTGGCACATGGCTCAAGTCCATCTTCACGTGAAGTATCGGTTCGTGGCTTTCGAGTCGAACGGTGCCCGAAGCGGTGGCGAACACTTTCCCGTTTCGTTGCACCGATACATCATACGCGCCTGGCTGATATCCCAACTCAAGTTGAATGGCGAGATCGAGCCGGGCGCGCGGGATGACGGCCGGCGGGACCGGCGGAGCGCTCGATTCCCCACGTAGCAAGAGCTGTTTGCTGAAATCCAGTGCGTACGCCTGATAACTCTGGGGCGGAAGCGTTCCCTTTGTGTGAATCGTGACGATCCAAATTATCACTACGAGAATGGCAACCGCCGCGCCGGCCGCTCCAATCGCCCACGGTCGCGTCAGCATGAATCTTGGCTTCCGGGCATGCTGCTCTCGAAATGCGGTCAGCAGTTCTTGTTTAGCTTTCGTGGACAATAGGGCTGGATCTGGGAGTTTGCCTAGAGCAGCGGTCAATTGCCGCGAATTCTCAAGGTAGGCATGGCAGTTGTCGCATGTCGCGAGGTGGGCTTGGATCTCACGAGCTTCGGATGGCGAAAGAACGCCCTCGTAGTAGTCCGTTATTCGTCCGACAGCCTCTTTGCACGTCATGGTTTTGGTTCCTCGCTTCCCGAAGCCGCCGGCAACTTTCGACGTTTGACGAAGTACTCGCCGAGCATTTGCTGCAATCTGGATTTCGCGAGGTGCAGCAGCACGCGCCGATT
>JAJYJL010000676.1 GCA_021789565.1 Acidobacteriota bacterium | reverse complement strand
CGCCCTGCGGGCTCCCTCCGGCTCCCACGAACCCCGGAACCAAGCATGAGGTGTAAAGGATGTCCTGGCACCCCATGTAAACGATGTCTTGGCAATGCACACTGAAGTCGTGCCGTCACGGGCAACACATACGACGCGGCTTTAGCCGCTGAAAATATGGCGCCGCTTTCGCAAAGTCTCCGTCACGAAAAGCCGTAATCCGGCGCTCACAGACCGCCGCTACAACAATCCTCTTGAGTAAAACCTCGCGCCTCCCGCCACAAAATCTCGCACCTCGCACACCGCTTTTCGGGCAGTTATGAAATTTCGAATAATCTGGCTGGGGCGGTTTTGCAGGATCTCCCGGTTGGCAATATAACCACGAGCCAGCGTGAGCCAGCCGCGCGCGCCCATCCGCCCATGGTGCTTGATTTGCAAATAGGCCAGGCTTCTCATGTGGTATTTCCGGGCCAGTTCAGGATCGGTCCGCCGGGATTCGCAGCCGCCCGCAAGGTGGTCACGATGCGCGACCCTCAGGCCGGGGTCGATGAAGAGCCGGATGCCCGCCCGGCCCGCGCGATACCAGAAATCGTCATCCTCGCCATACGCAGCAGGACTCAGACGCCCCAGGACCTCATCAAACCCACCCAGTTGCCGGTACGATCCGGCAGGAATACAGGCCGGCGCGGGGATATAGTAACGATGCTCAATCAGGCCTGATTTTACGTTGCGAATCCGGTCGCCATAGAAGCGCGCGTATTCGGTAAATGAACTTTCAGGGGCCTTGTCGGAAATGGGCAACCCGGCCACCGCGCGGTTTGGCCCCGCCAAAACGTGGCCCGCCAGCCGCGCCACCGCTCCCGAAGGCAGCACCATGTCGTCATCAACAAGAACCAGCAAATCGTTTGCCGCCGCCTGCGCTCCCGTGTTCCGCGCCTTGCCCGGTCCCGGTTTCCGCTGGACAATCCGGCTGACCTTGCGGCAATTTCGCTCCAAAAAGTCGAGGACCTGCTGCGAGTGCTCCCGGGTCTGGTCGACAACAATCGTTTCCATTGGGCCGCCGTATTCCTGCGCCAGCACGGACTCCAGGCAGTCCATCAGCGAATGATCGCGATTGTAGGTGGGAACAATCACCGAGATTGAAGGATGGGTGTTCATTCCGATGCCACTGGAGAACGGGCACGACTTCAGTCGTGCCGCTTCGGGCCACTGCAAATTCATTGCAAGAGCTTTAGTCCCTGAGACGTGCCCTTTGCCAAGAAACCCTGCGCATCGTTCGGCGAGAACGGGCACGAGTTTACTCGTGTCATTCGCCTTGGCAGATTTGTCGACTGCCTTCTACGCCGTCCGCAATACGCCGGCCAGCAATCCGCGCTCTTCCGCCGTGGTGGAAACCAGCCAGCACGTCAAAGCAAAAACAAGCAGCGTGAGGCCGGTGGAAAATCCCCACTCAAGCCAGCTTCCAGAAAAATTCCGGAGGAAGAACGCGGCAGCGGCGCTTGCGGTTGCGGGTAACGCCAGCGACTGGACGTTCTTCCTCCAGAGTTCAGAAAATGTAAAGCCGTTCATTCTGGTTCCCGCAATCACAAGGTACAAGCCGGAAATCAGGGCGTGCGGGACCAGCGTCCCAAGAGCGACGCCCAGCACTCCCCATTTGTGGACCCACCACCAGGACAGGGCCAGGTTCACGACTCCTTCCAGGAGGCTGAGCCATGCGAACGTCCGGTGGCGCGTGGTGGCAACGACATAAGCGTTCGACGGCTGCTGGAGCACGTTAAGAATAAGGATACCGATCAGCGCCATGAAGGTGGCCGGGTCCACTACCGCGGAACGGCCCGCCCAGAGCCGGATGAATCCGCGGCCAAAGAAGGCCAGTTCCACACCGAAAAGGACCGCCGCGAAAAGGGCCAGCCGGGTGGAGAGAAAAAAGAGCCGCCGGAGGGATTGTTCCTTGCCTTCCGCGCCCAGCGCCGTGATGGTGGGAGCGGAAGTGGAGAACGGCATGGCCAGCATTTCGCGCAGCAGAGACGTTAGCCTGGCCGCAATGGCAAAGGCCGTTACGAAAACAACGCCCATTACCCCCGAGATCACCAGATTGTCGATTCCCCACATCAGAACACCCGATACCGATACCACGAAAAAGTGGAACCCCGGAGAAAGCATCCGGCGCGCCAGCCCGGGCGAAAACAGCCTGACGGAGAAATGCAGGCATGGGAACTTCTGCCTGAGAGCGGCAAAAAAAGCGATCCCTCCGGCCAGTTGCAGAAAGGTGTAGGCCAGCGCCACGCCGATGATTCCCTGCCCCGCCCACAGGACAAAAATGGTCAGAAGAAGATTGGCGGTGCCGAATGCCGCGAGGCCATATTGCTCCAGGTCAACGCGCTCGAAGGCCCGGAAGGCCAGGCGAAAAACCTGAAACGGCTGGCTGAGGGCAAAGCCGCCAAGCGCAATCAGGAGCGCGGGAGCAACGTCGCCGCGAAGGCCCGGCGATGCCTTCAGCAGTGCCTGCACAAAGCCCAGCCGAAGCCCGGACAGCATCAGCAGGCACGCGGCAACAGCCGCACAAAGGAGAAAAATAAAACTTGTGCCCAGCACGCGGCTCGCCTGGTCCCAGTCGCCCGCGGCGCGCGCCTCCGCCAGCAGGTTCTGGCTGGCGGTGGGAAAACCGACGCTCATCAGTGACAGCGGCGCCAGAACGCTCAGGACCGCGAGCCACAGGCCGTAGGCTTCCGTACCCAGGAAGTGCAAATACACAGGGACTGCCACAAGCGAGCAGGCCGCGGTGACGGCAAACCGTGCGCAGGAGGCGCCGATGCCTGCAAAGAGCCGCCGCGTACGGCTCATCGGCAGGCCTCTTTCGGCAACGGGAACAGGACAGCAAGGGCCCCGGATGCGGCTGGCGCGGGCCTGTGCACGGAGCGGGCCTGAAAGAGATGTAGGCTACAATAGGAGAGTTTTAGCCCCGAAATGGGACGTCTGGGATTTTGCAAGTACATTTGTATCGAATTTGTAAGTCATTGTAATTACAATAGTTAAATTTTTTTGTTATTCCACTGCTTTGAAAAATTGTTGCTATTTGGTACATCGCGTAAAATTTGCCAGCGGCGGCATTATTCTCATGTTCTAGCCTTTGTGGGAGTTGCCTGGCTGGTTGCGGTCTCCGGTTCCACGCGCACCCAAAAACCACGCCGCGTTGGAAGGAATATAGAGATCAAAGTCCACAAGCTTGTGGATCGGCAAATGCCAACAACAAAGCACCGTTATGCTTCCTTGCCATCGGAGGGATGAACCGGACTCGCGTTCAGCGGACCTGCCTCCAACCTTTTCATCCGCCGGCTCTGACGATAGTAGCGAACGTAGTCGCAGTAGCTCGACCCGTAGTGGCCGTCATATCTCAGGTCAAGCTTATTCAGCACGCAGCCCAGAATATTCGCTCCTGCATTTTCCAGCATACGGTGTGTACGGACCAGAGCGGTTCTGGCGGTCACGTGGCTCTCCGTCACCAGGATGACACCATCCACAAGAGTAGAAAGGACTGTTGCGTCCGTCACAATCAGAACCGGCGGAGTGTCCAGAACGATATGGTCAAAGCGGCCGCGCAGCGTGACGAGCAGTTCTTCCATGGCCTTTGAGGCAAGCAGATCGGCCGGGTTGGGCGACTGCGGCCCCGCCGGGAGGCACCAGAGGTGTGCCTGGTCAGGCGGTTGAAACAGCGCTTGCTCAAGCTGGCCGGCCCCGGTCAGGATGCTGCTGAGCCCCTGGCGCCCATTCATGTTGAGGATTCGCTTCAGACCTGACTGCCGCATGTCGGCGTCGACAAAGAGGACTTTCTTTCCGATCTGCGTAAGCCCGGTCGCCAGATTAAATGCCGTGGAAGTTTTTCCCTCAAAAGGGCCGGCGCTCGTCAGCAAAACAGCCTGTGGCGAGCGCGGCGGTGACGAGAGCACTGCGGTCCGCAACGTATGGTAAGACTCAGCCAGCATGGAGGTAGGCTGTTTCAGGACAGCCCATTCCACCTTGTCGTTGGCCTTGATCGCTTGGTTTCCAACCCGACCGAACCAGGACCCCAGATTTCCCCTCGAGTGGACTGCCGGGATTACTCCCAGCACAGGCCCGGCAATGGTCCGTTCGATGTCCTCCGGCATCTTAATGGACGTGTCCATCACTTCCCGCATGAAAGCCAGTGTCGTTCCCAGGATCAGACCCACCATAAGTCCAATTGCGATGTTCCGGCCTTTCCTCGGGCCTACAGGCGCCGAAGGCGCCAGCGCCTGGTCCACCAGGTGGACATTGTTGGCCTTCAACCCGACTGACACAGCGGCGTCCTTCACACGGGCGAGCAGGTTGTCATAAAGTTGCTGGTTGGTATCGTAATCATGCTTAAGAAGGTTGTATTGGATCATCAACTGGTTCACGTTTCCGACCTTGGCCTTTTCACGCGCCACTGAACCAGCCAGCAGTTTCACGCGGCCCACCGCAACGTGATAGTTGTGTGTAACGAGGTCCACTGTCCTTGTGCGGTCCTGCTTGATGAGCGACCGGATTTCGCTGATCTGGTCACGCAGCCTGACAACCTTGGGAAATTTCGGTCCGTACCGTCCAAGTGCGTCAACGTACGCCGTTTGCAAATCAGCGAATTTCTCTTCCATGTTCTGGAGGAGGCTGTCCTGGGCAAGCACACCAACTTTTTCCGGGTTAGCCTGGACCATGCTGTAAAGTGATTCCTGCTGCGCCAGATCGTTCTGAGCCGCCGTCAGATCCTGGCTCAGGTCCGCCAGCCGCTGGCCTTCGATGTCCTCCTTGCCGCTGATATTAACGATCGAATTTTGCCTTTCGTAGTTGACCACGGCTTCCTGGGACTGCTCCACCTTGGCCTTCAATTCATTCAGCTGTTCACTCATCCAGCCGGAAGCCTGGCGCGTTGCATCGTAGCGGGCAAGAAAGTTGTATTCCCTGTAATTGCGGACCAGCGCGTTCGCCACCTCAGCGGCCAGCCGCGGGTCCGTGCTCTCATAGCTGACCTTGATCATACGGCTTCCCGTGACGAGGTCAACAACCAGAGAGGCCTGGAAACGTTTGATCATCTGCGCCCGCTGAGCCCAAGAGGTTTGTTCCATGGCCGCGAAATTTCCTGAGGCTGACGAAATGAATTCGGGATTGCGGTCAAGCTTCAACTGCTGGATGGTCTGCCAGGCCAGGTTACCACTATCCAGAACATCCACCTGCGTCTGAAGGAATGTGGGATCCGTCGGGAGTGTCTGGAAGAGGTTGTTGACCGACTGCACCGCAGGAGTTTCGGAATCAACTTCGACCTCAGCTGTAGCTCGATAGACCGGCTTCTGCTTGTAAGAATAAATGGCAACGAGGGTCGTCATCACGAGGGTCGTCGTAAAAACAGTCCATCGCCGCTTTGAAAGAACGTTCCAGTAGGAGCGCAGGGACGCGTAAGAATCCGTCCCCTCCAACTGCAAGTCCAGGACAGGGTAGGAACGCGGTTCCGCTCTCTCAG
>JAJYJL010000675.1 GCA_021789565.1 Acidobacteriota bacterium | reverse complement strand
GGCCATCCTGGACGAAATTCTCAACAAGGAAAATTACCCGCACACCTACGCGCTGCGTTCGGGCGGGCACGGATGGGAATTTCTCGACCAGTACATGAAATATTCTCTCAGCTTTGAGTGGCACTGGCTGAAGCAAGCTGAGCAAGGCACAGCAGTCAAAGCGGAGGCTGACTCGCATTGAGAAAAACGATTCGATCTATCCTGATTGCAGCGGCCCTGCTGGGCATGGGTGTTCAATGTTTGCTCGCGCAGTCCAGCGCGCAGGCGAAAATCCTGAAATATATCCGCGACCACCTCAAAGCCGGCCAGCCCGTCCGGGTCACGGACCTCTACAACACAGTCTTCACAACACCGGAAGACCACGCGGCGCTGAACAAGCTTTACAAGGATTTCTTCCGAATTCCGATGTTCGTGGTGCAGTACCAGCAGCGATTTTCCGCTCCACCCAGCCTGAAGACCATTGCCGAGCAGTTTTCGCTCGATAGCCCGCAAGAGGCCGACACGCTACTCCGCGTGATGGAAACTGATCCGCGAGTCCCGAAATTCATCACCCGCGACCCAAAGACCGGGGAGATCACCAAAGTGGATGTGGAGATGATCCGCAACGATGCCCGCTTTGCCCAGGGTGCGGCCCACGAACTTGCCGGGTGGGAAGGCAAAACAGCTCCAGCCTTTGATCTGGTGGGGTCAGGAGGCAAAAGTGTCAGCTCCGCGGGGCTGGATGGAAAAGTGGCACTGCTTTATGTCTGGTTTACCGGCTGCCCGCCTTGCATGAAAGAGGCCCCGGCGCTGGCACAACTTCAGCGCGAGTTCAGGACCAAAGGGTTTGAAATCGTAGGCGCCAACGCTGACGAACTGCTCGGGCTTGGCATCAGCGAAGAGGCCCACCAGCGTTATGCTGAAAAAGAGGGCATCACATTTCCTATCGTTCAATGGACCAAAGAAAGCAACCTGGCCTACGGTGGCATTTCAATTTTTCCCACGCTTTTCTTAATCAGCAGACAAGGCAGGATAACCGGCCATTGGGTAGGCTTTACCAGCGCGGCAACGCTACGCGAGGCCATCGTGAAAGCCATCGCCGGATCATCCGGCATGCAATAATCCATCTTCAACGGGTCTTCATCAGGGAACCTTAAAAACACTATTGAAGGAGGGTACATCGATGAAGCACCTTACACGCACCGGTTTCAGTCTTGCAGCCATTGCCTTATTCAGCCTGGGAGCAACATTGCTGATTGCACAAGGCAGCCGAGGGGCAGCCAGCGCAACCATCGGTTCCGCACACGTCTCGATTGATTACAGCCGACCCATGCTGAAGGGACGCGATCCCTTGAGCATGATCACGCCCGGTATGACGTGGCGGCTGGGAGCCAACGCGCCCACGACCATCGAGTCCGATCGCGATCTGATGTTTGGAAGCACGCGAGTGCCGAAAGGAAAACACATTCTGTTAGCACAGATGGTTGAACCCGGCAAATGGGTCCTGCTGGTTTCCAGCAAAGCCTATGACGCCTTTGACGCCAGCGCAAAGCTTGCCGAGACGCCCATGCGAGTGGAGAACGGGCAGCCTTCGGTAGAGCAGATGATCATCAAGCTCACCGGCCACGAAGGCCGGGGAGACATTGAAGTTGCCTGGGGCACGTCGCGCCTGGCAGCGAGCTTCAGTGTGGCAGAATAATCGCAGAAGAAACTTCGTCACTTCCTGACGGCAGGCAGAAATGAAGCCTGCCCGCCTTTGCGGCAAAAGGAGACCCAACCCGATGCCCAATTCGATCAACGTGCTGGCTCTGTTCGCGCACCCCGACGATGCTGAATTCCTTTGCGCCGGCACACTGGCCCACCTGGCTGCACGCGGCGCCAAAATCCACATGGCGACACTGACAGCTGGAGATTGCGGCAGCACAACTCTCCCGGCCGCCAAAATTTCCGGGGTCCGACAGAAGGAGGCGGCAAAGTCCGCCGCGCGGATCGGGGCCACTTACCACTGCCTGAAGAGCAAGGACCTCCTGGTTTTTTACGATCAGCGGCACCTGTACAAGGTAATGGAACTGGTCCGTGAGACGCGTCCCGCGCTGGTGCTGACGCATTCGCCCGTGGATTACATGGCCGATCATGAAACGGTAAGCCAGCTCTGCCAAAGCGCCTGCTTCGGCGCCATGGCCCCCAATTTCAGAACTGGCGCCAAGCGCCCCGCGCCACCGCTCCAGGGCGTTCCTCACCTCTACTATGCCGACGCGTTCGGGCGGCGCGACATTCTGGGAAACAGAATCGCGTCCGGCCTGTCTGTCAACATCAGCGGAACACTCAAACTCAAAGAAGAGATGCTGGCCTGCCACGATAGTCAGCAAGCCTGGCTGAAGACGCAGCAGGAGATCCCTGAAACCGTCACGACCATGCGGAAAATGGCGCATGAAGCAGGAAGGCGGGCAGGCTTTCGGTGGGCCGAAGGATTCCGGCAGCATCTTGGCCAGGGCTTCCCGGCAACCAACCTGCTGAGGGAGCTGCTGGGTCCGCTGGTCCGCGAGTCTAAGATCGGGCAGAAATAAAGCAAACTCTCCCGGGCCATATACCCTCTAAGTACCAATGGGATGGTGGCCGGAAAGAGCCTGTTCCTGCAACGGGATGCCTATCCCGAGCGGGGCTCGGCTGCCCGGTGCCCCCGAGAAAAGAAAGTTATAATAAGACTTGGTTGTTATTGGGGACGAAAAACCATTCGGGAGTCAAGACCGATCTCTTGGATAAGAATTTCCGGCATTCGCTCCTGTTCGCCCTGCGCGGTCACCGCTCGCCGACGCGCTGCAAAGTTGCTGCGAGGGTTCCGGCGCATCGGGAACTTTTGTAAAATCGCTTTCTTGCCGGCCATTGCGTGGCAAGGATGTGCGACACCCGCGCTTGCAAGGCCTCCTGAGTGGGGCCAGACGGTCGTTCGCATTGAACTCAAGACCGATGCTCAGCTCTATCTCTACCAATTCAAGAAACAAATAGTCCAGCAGACCGGCCAGCCGCTTGACCCCGCAAAAGTAGATGAAAGCCTCAAGAACCTCTATTCAACAGGACGCTTTGCCAGCCTTCGGGCCGATGCCGAGCCGGAAACCGGCGGCGTGCTCCTGACGTTCGCCGGAAAGGCCCGGTACTTTGTCGGCGTTGTTCAGGTGGGTGGAACACCCAAGCCGCTTGACGCCAGCACTCTGATTGCGACCGCCCGGCTGCCCCTGGGGCGACCACTCTACCAGGACGAACTCGCCGCTGCAGCGGAGAACATCAGCAGCGTGCTTCGCGACAACGCTTTTTATCAGGCAAAAGTCCAGAGCAGTGTTGTGCGCAATCCGGCCACCCAGGAAGCAAGCGTCCTGTTGACAATTACGCCTGGAAGCCAGGCGCGGTTAAGCGGAGTCACTTTCAGCGGTCATCCTGTCTACCCCCCAGACCGGCTGCGGTCTGTGACGGGCTGGCACCCGGGGGAACGGCTGACCTCAGCCGACATCGAAAAGGGTCTTTACAAAGTTCACAACTTTTATCTGAAGAATGGCTATCTGCAGGCGAGCACCAACATTCAGAAACGGGTCCACGATTCCAAAACGAACACAGAAAGCCTTTTTGTGGAGTGCGAAGCCGGACCGTTGATCGAGGTCCGCGTGCGCGGCGCCAGCATACCCCGTAGCAAGCTCCGAAACATTCTTCCCCTATACCAGGACGGCGTAATTGACCAACCCTCGCTTGAAAGGGGTAATGAAGCGCTTGCCGACTACTATCAGCAGAAAGGTTATCTGCATGCCGAAGTAACGGTGGGCCCGGTCGAACACGTGAAGCCCACCCATCTGCGCGTTACATATACGGTGCAACTCGGGCAGCAGGGCAGCTTTGCAGGGTACAAGTTCGCAGGGAACAATCATATATCCGATTCCATCCTCTCTTCGGTCATGACAATCCATACAGCCCAATTCCCGTTTCAAAGCTCGGCCTACAGCGCCCGGATGCTGGCCGGCGACTTCAGTTCCCTGAAAGCTGTCTACCAGGCGCAGGGCTACTTGAACGCCCGGATCACACCCAACTTCAATTACTACTATCAGGACCAGCCTAACCGGCTGTTTGTCACGATCAACATCCAGGAAGGCGTGCGGACGATGGTGGGAAAGGTTGTTCTGCAAGGCGTCACCGACGAACAACGGAAGAACCTCCTTTCTCAGCTGGCGAATCAACCGGGCCTATTCTATTCCCCGCAAAACGAGCAGAAAGATCGTGACACCATACTTCGATACTTTGGGAACCGGGGTTATTCTCATGCCAGGGTTGCCACCAGCCGTTCGTCTGCAAACCAGGACCACCTGATGAACGTGGAGTACCAGGTGACGCCCGGGAACCAGGAAAAAATCGAGCGGGTGGTATTGCTGGGCAACAAGCACACGCGCGATGGAATTGTGCGGCGCGAACTGACATTCAGCCGCAACCAGCCTGTCAATGAGAGCGCCCTGCTGGAATCTCAGCGCAAGCTCTATGACCTCGGACTTTTCAACCAGGTGCAGATTGCTCCGCAGAACCCGCAAACCGAAGAGACCGAAAAAGCGATTCTGGTCAGCATGGAAGAGGCGCCGCGCTGGACGGTCGGGTACGGCGGTGGTGTCGAAGTCCAACGGCTGGGCAGCAACGAACCCCAGGGCCAGTTGAAGGCCAGCCCGCGAGTTTCTCTGGATGTCTCGCGCATTGGCGTCGGCGGGCGCAACCAGATGCTGAGTTTTCGCGGAAGGCTTTCAACCCTCGATAAAGGGGCTGACGTCAACTACTATATTCCCAATTTCCCCAAGCGCCGTGACATCAGTGTCCGCTTCAGCGCCAATATTGACTCCAGTAGTAACGTGCTCACCTTTACCGCAAGACGCAAGGAGGCTTTTGTCGTCGTCGAAAAGCGGTGGAGCCCAAGGAGTCTTCTTTCTGCCCGATACTCCTTTCGTAATGTGCAGGCCCTGGACCTCTCTAATCGAATCTCTCCGGAACAGATTCCTCTAGCCAGTCGCCCGGCTAAAATCGGCATGTTTTCATTGGGCTACATCAACGACCAACGCGACAACCCTATCGATCCAAAGCGAGGATCGTACTCCTCAGCCGACGCGGGGATTTCCTGGTCCGGGTTGGGCTCTCAGGCGAATTTCCTTCGTTTTGCAGCCCAAAACTCAACTTACTACAGGCTGACTCCCTATCTAATCTTCGCTCGCGACACCCGGTTTGCCGTCGAATCCCCTTACGGCGGCCTGATGTCCGTGACCGTCACCGAGCCCGACGGAACAGAACAGACCGTTCTCACGCATGATATTCCCTTGCCAGAGCGCTTTTTTATGGGCGGAAGTGATTCACACCGCGGGTTCTCCATCAACCAGGCCGGGCCGCGCGATCCCCAGACCGGATTCCCGATTGGCGGCAACGCGCTGTTCCTGAATTCGCTGGAACTTCGTTTTTCCTTCGCGCAGGACCGCCTCGGCGTGGTCGTTTTTCAC
>JAJYJL010000674.1 GCA_021789565.1 Acidobacteriota bacterium | reverse complement strand
TATTTCAAAAGACCAAAATTTGGTAAGTTCCATGCCTGGGGTTGGGCGGGGCTCGGGATGCTCGCGCTTTTTGAGATTTTGCTCGTGCTCCGCGTGGGCTGGGTTTCCATTTACTTCACTCCTTTGTGCTGGACGGCCTACATTCTTCTGGCCGATGCTGCCGTGTGCAAATTAAAAGGATCGTCGCGCCTGTCGGATTCACCCCGAGAGCTCCTGCTTCTGGCGCTGACGTCCATTCCCCTCTGGCTGATCTTTGAGGCCTACAACTTGCGGATGCAAAACTGGACTTACGTGGGGCTCCCATCGAACGCAGCCCTGCGCGCTTTCGGGTATGCATGGTCATTTGCGACAATCTGGCCGGCCATTTTTGAAACGGCGGATTTGCTTCAGGCGATGGGGCTCTTCAGCCGGCCCATCCGTCCCCACGCGCCTTTCAGCCAGGCTTATCGAGGGATATTGGTTCTGGTGGGCGCCCTGTTTCTCACTGTGCCTCTGCTGGTTCCGGTCAGCGTTGGGCAATACCTGTTCGCGCCGGTCTGGGTAGGCTTTGTTCTACTGCTCGACCCGCTGAACTACACTTGGGGAGGCCGATCGCTCCTGCGCGACTGGGAAAAGGGCGATTCGGCGCTTTTCTGGAGCTTCATGGTGGGCGGTCTTGTGTGTGGTGTCTTCTGGGAGCTCTGGAATTACTGGGCCACGGCACGCTGGCTCTACATATTTCCTATTCTTCAAGGGTGGAAGATTTTTGAAATGCCGCTGCCGGGATTCCTGGGGTTTCCGGCGTTTGCTGCAGAATGTTTCGTCATGTTTGAATCGGTGAAAGTCCTGGGAAGCAGACTGCTCCAGTCGCGGCAGGGCGAGCAGGTTTCCTTGTCTTCCACCGCTGGTTCGGATTAGGGCCATGAGCAAACGACCGCCTTTTGTTAAAGTCGCAACCGTTGCCGATGTTCCTGTCAGGGCTGTGAGGCACATTGTTGTTCACGATAAACCCATTGCCTTGTGCAATGTGGAAGGGCAATTCTACGCGGTGAATGCCGTGTGTCCCCACATGGGAGGGCCGTTGGCAAGCGGCCACCTGGAAGGCTGCGTGATCACTTGCCCGTGGCATGGATGGACTTTCGATGTGCGGACGGGCCTGCCCGACCATCCCGGTGGACACTCCATCTCGGCCTATGAAGTCCGCGTGGAGGGGCAGGATGTTCTGGTCGGCTGGCTTAAGCGGCCAGGCTCATAAGGCATGTCATCCGTTCTTAGCATCCAAAAGAACCAGATCAACAGGAGATCATACAACCGAGGCGACGGGTTCATGAGGAAATCTTCCCCATACATGACAGCGATGAATCCTGTGCTCCTATTGTTCGTGTCCCTGTTTTCCGTCGTCACCACCGCCCGTGTTGCGGCGCCCGCGCAAGCATCAGAAGAAGAACAGATCAAAGTGGCACAGACGGGGCTCGATCTTCTGATGAACGGCGAACCCGACGCGGCCATTGTAGCCTTTCAGAAAATCCAGGCGGAGGATCCTGATTCCGCGCTGGGCTATCTGATGGAAGCGGATGCTGTCTGGTGGAAAATCTATTTCACTACCGGGAACCTTATTGATCCCGATGTGTTCGTCGTCTCCTCAGGCTCCACTACACCCTACGACTCGCAGTTCAACAGGCTTGTCGATACTGCTATTGCCAAGGCCCGCGCAAACAGAAACGCCAACCGGGACGTGGCAAGGAATTATCTTTATGAAGGAATGGCGTATGGACTTCGCGGCAGACTAGCTTCTATGCGGGAAAACAACCTTGCGGCCGCGCGCGCGGCCAGACAGATGCGGTCGCTTCTGATCACCGCTGTGCAAAAAGATCCCAACCTTCGCGACGCTTATGCGGGGCTGGGACTCTACGACTACTTCGTGGATACCCTGCCGACCATCGTCAAGCTCCTGCGGTGGATGATTGGTCTGCCGGGCGGGAGCCGTGAGCGGGGCCTTCAGGAGATCGAGTACGCTGCGAAACACGGCGAACTGACGCGCGGTGAAGCGCTTTACTACCTGGCCAAGGATTATTCCCGCAGCAGTGAAAATCAATTTGCAAAGTCAATGGACCTTTTCAAGGAGTTGCGCAGTCAGTATCCGCGCAACGGTTTGTGGACGCTGACGGTGGGAAGCTTGGAAATCCGCATGGGCCACGCCGAGGAAGGCGAAGCGCTTTATCGCGAGGTCTTAAATCAGGAACGCGGCAAGGAAACCGTCGCCGGCAAAGCCCTCTACAAAGCTGCCCGCAAAGCGCTCAAGCTGCGGCATCCGAGGGAACGGATTCAATAATCGCTCTTGCTTTTCTCCGTGTTTTCTGTGGCCTAAAAGAGATTAACGCAGCGGACACCGGGAATCCCCTGTGCTCTCTGTGCTATGGCTTTACCCGTAGAAGGATCGTTCGCTTATTGCTTCGACTGAGAATCGAGTGACGAAGACTGTTCGTGGGCGTGGTAGGAACTTCGTACAAGCGGGCCGGACTCCACGTGCCGGATGCCGCGTCGCAAACCTTCCTGCTTCAAAGCTGTGAATTCTTCCGGAGTGTAGAAGCGCGCCACCGGCAACTGCTGGCCCGAGGGTCGCAGGTATTGCCCTATGGTGACGATACCGACGCCAACGCCGGCAAGGTCGCCGAGCACGCCGAAAAGTTCTTCCATCGTTTCACCCAGGCCTACCATCAGGCCGGATTTTGTGGGAATGGAGGGAGCGATTTCGCGCGAATGCTCCAGCAGCCGAAGCGACCGCTCATAGCGGGAACCACGCCTCGCCACAGGATACATCCGCGGAACGGTTTCAATATTGTGATTCAGGATGTCCGGCCGAGCCTTGAGCACGGTGGCAAGAGCTTCATCCGAGCCACGAAAATCCGGGATCAGGACCTCGACTTTGCAGCCTTCAACCCGCCGCCGCAGGGCTTCAATCGTCTGCGCAAATAGGGTTGAGCCGCCGTCTTTCAGGTCGTCGCGGTCCACCGATGTTACCACGACGTACTTGAGCCCCATGTTTTCGGTGGCCTCGGCAACGCGTTCAGGCTCCGCCCAATCCACCTGCCCGGCCGGCAGTCCCTTGGGTACAGCGCAAAAGCCGCAGCGGCGCGTGCAAAGCTCGCCCAGAATCATGAAGGTCGCCGTACGGTGGTGCCAGCACTCTGCAATGTTGGGGCAACGCGCGCTTTCGCACACCGTGTGCAACTTGAGCCCGCGCATCAGGCCCTTCAGCTCAAAGTAATTCTCGCCGGAAGGAATTCGCACCTTCAGCCACTCCGGCCGGCGCGCCGGACGTGAGTTCGAGCCGATTTGGACAAGTTCTGCCATCGTTAAACCTTCATTCTAGCGTGAACGCCGGGCGGGAACAACCGGCTGAGCACAGCGCAGGCACTTGTGGCCTGCGGCATTTAGGTAATTCGAGAAAGAATGGTGGGCCGTAAAGACCTGCCTACTTGATTTGCAGGAGCGCGCCGGCGCCGGGCGCAAGCCAGTTCATTTCTCCTACCAGGGAAACTGGCTGCCCGGTGTAAGGAGAAATCAGAACGAGGTGCTGGTTCTGATCTTTAAGGTAGATCGCGTAGCGCATTGAAAATCTCAGGGATTTGTTAACGATCATCAGGAAGGGATGGCCCTCGCCGTCCCGGAACTCGCCAATCAGGTATTCGGGGGCAACAGGAGGGCTCTGAAAGT
Source organism: Acidobacteriota bacterium (assembly GCA_021789565.1). The sequence goes on along the minus strand of JAJYJL010000674.1, from coordinate 1,797 downwards.
TAGTGGCCCGCACCTGCTTAACCAATTCGCTCTTTTCGATGGGGGCAGCCCCTTCCGGCAGCGGAGCGGAATGGTAAACGCCTATGTTGTGCAGCTTAATCAACCAGGGCGCCAGTGTGCGAATCTGGTCGTTCAGTCGCCTCAGCATGTACCACGTGGCTGTGCGGTGGCCGAACTGGTCCACCGGAGCCAGCCTGAAGTTGCCCACCTTCGGAGAAAAATAGGTGAAGTACTCAATGCCACGCCCACCGTAAGCAATGGTGCTGTAGGCCTGCAGACGCAGCGTGGCGTCACTCGGTTCCATGTAGCTGAAATGGCTGTTGGCAAGGATCACGTTCCAGAACGGGATGCCGGCCTTTTGCGATGCGCGGCGGATCGTTGCGAGGTTGGTGTAGAAGCGGCCCAGCATTTCACCGTTAAAGAGCGAATAATTGTCGTAACTGAGTAATGGCGGGTGGACCTGATCCAAGAACTTTTGCACATATGTATCGTAGTTTGGTGCTCCCAATTGCGATGGTGTCGCGTAATTGGGCAGCAGATTGACATAAACCCAGTATCCTGCCATCGCCTTTCGCAGCATCGACGCGACCTTGGACAGGCCCGGCATCAGCGCGGTATTAGGCTCGTCGTAGAGGAAAAACCCCAAAGCCGCAGGATGGTTCCGGACTTCTTCAACTAAGGTGTCGATCTTCTCCCTAAGTTCTTTTTCGCCCGGCATCGCGATCATGTCGTAACCGTTCACCCGGTCGTCTGTAACAAAGCACGACAGCTTCGCGGCCTGCACCAGACCAAGTTCACCCGGGGAGCAGAATCCCGAAATGTTCAGTCCGGCCTGCCGCATCAGATCAAGCTGGTGCGGATCAGAAGGTGACTGGTCCCACGCCATCAGGGCAAAATCGCGCGGAGAGACCTGCGGCGGCTCCACAAAACTCTGCGCCTTTGCCGGGATTGTTGCGCCAGCCAGCAGGAACACGCTCAAAGCAACGCAAAACCGAACTCTCATAGATGCCCCCAACGTTGCAAGACATGAACAATCAGAGTCCGTATTATACCTGCAGTTGGTAGATGCGCCTGTGGTGCAGACCTTGGCGGGCCTGCGGCTTTTGGGTGTTGTTTTAAGGGAAGAACCGCAGGCCGTGAAGGCCTGCGCTACGGCGCAGGATGGGAGGCAATCATGGCATGGATCAAGATGGTTAAACCTGAGGTTGCGACCGGCGAGTTGAAGAAGGAATACGCGAAGGCCGTCAAGCGCGCGGGCAAAGTCTTCAACATCCTGAAGGTCCAGAGCCTGAACCCGAAGACCCTGCAGGCATCGATGGCCCTTTATCTGGCCACCATGCATGCTCCTTCAGGGCTTTCCCGCGCCGAACGCGAGTTGCTGGCCGTAATAGTCTCCTCGACCAACGATTGCTTCTATTGAACCGAGGCCCACGGGGAGGATCTCCGTGCCGAAAGCGGCGACACAAAGCTGGCCGAGCACGTCAAGCATAACTATATCCGCGCCAAGTTACCGCCGCGCAGCAAAGCTCTGGCAAGATTTGCCGATCTTGTCACGCGAACCCCCGCCGCCGTCCGTAAGCAGGACATCGATGCCCTTCGCAAACATGGCCTCAGCGACCGCGATATCCTGGACGCGGTCGAAGTCATCGCCTATTTCAATTACGTCAACCGCGTTGCTGACGCGCTGGGCATCGACCCAGAACCGGAAATGCGCGCGGCCCTCGAACGCAGGCAGAAATAGTACGGCGCTCCTGGTGGCCATCAGGAAGGCGAAAGAAAAAGGACGGCTGATGAACT
>JAJYJL010000008.1 GCA_021789565.1 Acidobacteriota bacterium | reverse complement strand
TACGTCTTTATGGGACAGGGGCCGTTTTTCGGGATCGCGTCAGAAGGCCAGTTGAAAGTGACGGAGATGTCCTGCTCGTATGCTCAGGTTTTCCACACGTTGGAATTCCGCCATGGGCCGAAGTCGGCTGTAAGTCCGCAAACGTTGCTCACGTTCTTCCTTGCTGAAAGCACGGGAACACCCGAGCAGGAGGTCCTGGAAGAGATGAAGGAACTCGGCGGAACGACTCTGGTGGTAACCAATCGCGCGAATGATAGGGTCCGCCGTGCTGCCGATGTGGTGATTGAACTGAAGCTGGATGTCCCCGAAGTTGCCCGGCTGGCCCCGCACATCCTGACGGCACAGTTGATGGGTCTCTATCTGGGACTCAAGCGGGGATTTGATCCTGACGAGCCGCGGCATTTGAGCCGGGTGGTTGTCCTGAAGGAAAAGGCTGGGTAGGGGCTCGGAATGGCGCAATTCGACGTGACAGTCGCCGGTGAGCTGAACCTCGACCTGATCCTTTACGGCCTGCCGGACGAATTGGAGCCGGAAAAGGAGCTCTTGGCAAACGACCTGGCCCTGACGCTGGGAAGCTCCTCCGCGATCTTCGCTCACAACCTTGCAGTTATCGGCGACAGGGTTGGATTCATATCTCGAATCGGTACGGATCCCCTTGGGAAAATTGCCCTTGACCGGCTCGCCGGCGGCGGTGTGGACGTCAGCCGTGTGCGGTGCGTGGAAGGATCAACGAAGTCAGGATTGACGGTTATCGTCACGGGGAGCACTAGCCGGAGAATCCTGACGTATCCAGGCGCCATGTTTGAAATGGGATATGATGACCTTGACCTTGACTACCTTCGTTCCGGCAAACACTTTCACCTTTCCTCATTTTACCTGCACCGGGCCCTGCGGCCCCGAATTCCCGAACTGTTTCAACAGATGAAGGATGCGGGTCTCAGCACGTCGCTGGATACCAATGACGATCCGGAAGACCGTTGGGACGGGCTGGATGAGCTTCTGCCTATGGTTGATGTGCTGTTCGTCAACGAGCGAGAAGCGCGCAAGATCACTGGAGAAGACAGTGTGCAATCGGCGGTTGAAAAACTGGCGGACAAGGTCGGGGTCGTTGCCGTCAAGCTGGGCGCGAAGGGCTGCCGGGTGCGGCGGGGCAGCGAGGAATGGACGCATCCGGGGTACACCGTGAACGCGGTGGATCCGGTTGGCGCGGGTGATAGCTTCGACGCCGGCTTTTTACATCAATACGTTCGCGGGCGTGACCTTCAGAGCTGCCTGGCCAGCGGCAACCTGACGGGCGCGTTTTCAACCACGCGGCCGGGCGGCACTGAAGCCTTCCGCGAACCCGCCAAATGGCAGGAATTTCTACAACAGCATGGGAATGAGGCGGCAGCATGAGAATTGATTTTCATACGCACCCTGTACTGATTCAGGAGATGGTGGATAAGTATCCGAACTACGCCCGGATGGCGCGCGAGGTTTTCCAGATTGGCAACAATTTCCAGCCGCTTGAAACTTTCCACCTGCAGATGGATGTGGCAGGAATTGACCGCGCGGTTCTGCTGCCCATTGATTGTGCAAGGGCGCGTGGCGACGCCGTAAGTTCCAACGAGCAGGTGGCGGAACTGTGTTCCATCAGCGAACGTTTTATCGGCTTTGCCAGCGTCGATCCGTTGAAGGACGGCGCGGCGAAAGAGCTGGAACACGCCGTCAAAAAGATGGGCCTGAAGGGCTTGAAGCTGGACGCTGCATTGCAGGATTTTGAGCTGCGCGATGCCAAAGTTTATGACCTTTACGAAGCGGCCGCGGGGTTGAATATCCCGGTGCTCCTCCACACCGGCATGAGCTGGGCGCCCTCCACGCTGATTGAGCGCGGCCATCCCATGCTGCTGGAAGAAGCCATCGCGCGATTCCAAAAACTCAATTTTGTGCTGGCGCACTGGGGTTGGCCCTGGGTGTGGGAAGCGACCGCTCTGGCGCTGAAGTATCCCAACGTATATCTCGACACGTCGTGCCTTTATTACGACAGTCCCCGAGAATTTTATCAGTTCGTGTTTTCAAAGCAGATCCCGACGACGCTGCTGGAACGCAGTCTGCGCAACCGAATGCTCTTTGGCTCAAACTATCCGCGCGTGGAAATCAAAAACATGGTCCACGCTCTCGGATCATTGGAACTGACGGAAGGCTGTTTGAAGAAGATTTTTGAAGAGAATCCCGGGCGTTTGCTAGGTCTCAAATAAGAGCGGGAAACAAGGTGGGCAACGGCAATGATCATCAAGCTTGAAAAAATCAAGGTCCAGACACGGCAATCCGAAGAGGCCATCAACATTACGCCCCAGGTGGAAGAAGTGGTCAGCAAGACTGGCGTGAAGCAGGGGCTGGTGAACGTGATGACCTCCCACACCTCCTCAGGGTTGCTGGTAACGGAGGGCATTCCGTGCCTGGAGGAAGACATCCTCACGCATTTCAGGCGGATATTTCCTGAGAATGAGAATTACCACCACCATCGATATCTTGATTACGATGGCCGCCTGGGTTTCAATGCCGAGACCCATCTGAAGAGCATCCTCGGTGGCATCAGTTGTTCGTTTCCCATCGAGGACGGCAAAATCGTGCGGGGATCGCGGCAAACCATCTATTTCATGGAATACGACGGCCCGCTCCTTCGAACCTACATGGTGCAGGTGCTGGGGGAGTAGGCGCTGCTCCTTTTCTTCGCGCCGGATAAGGTTCCGGATTCAGTTGCGTGATGACCGAATTGCACCCGCACCCCGCACTTTCTGCCAGGCGTAACAGGATAAAGGTTGTTGATGTCGGCAGCGGTTTGTGATACTCAATTGCACTTCTGAAGATCTTTGGGGCATTCAGTCATTTGGGGGGCGGGCCATTTGAAAAAATCCATCGGTGACAATGAAATTCCTGAAGGCTGGAGTTTTGAGCAAGGGCTGGAGTTAGTCAAAAAGGCCGGGTACGACGGCATCGAGTTGTGGCTGGGTGATGTGCCTTGGTTCCAGATGAGCACCACGGACGCTCAGGTGCGGGAACTTCGGCGCAAGGTTGAGAATGCGGGCCTGGTGGTCTCAAACGTTTCGACCGGACTCCACTGGAAATACTCGCTTTCGGCGCGCGATCCCAAAATCCGCGAAGAAGGCATTCGCATCGTCAGGCGCCAGATCGAGACGGCGAAGATGCTGGGCACGGACGCCATCCTGGTTGTGGCCGGCCTGGTCACCGCTGAAGTTCCTTACAACGAAGTCTACCCGCGCACCGTGGAAGCGATGAAGACGCTTGCCCCGGACGCCGCCCGCGCCGGAATCAGGATTGGCTGCGAGAACTGCTGCTCCGAGCAGAAATTCCTGATGGGGCCGCGCGAATTCCTGCTGTTTCTCAAAGACGTCAACGAACCTTCGGTGGGCATCCATCTGGACGTCGGCAACATCCATGATGACGGGTTTGCCGAGCAGTGGATTGAGATGCTGGGGCCGCACATCACGCGGATCCATCTGAAAGACGTCATGAAAAAGCGTGGCCGCTGCTGCGACAGCGTTTATACCAACATTTTCCTGGGTGACAACAACTGGAAAGCCATTCGTGCCGCCCTGAGCAAGGTGGGATATGACGGCTGGCTGGTGGCTGAGATGGAACGGCGTTACCATTACGCGAAGGACCAGCAGTTTTATGATACGGCTGCTGCTATGGATCGCCTGATTGCCAACAGGGTCTAAAATGCCTATTTCAAGACGCGGATTCCTGGGACGTGCAGCGGGCGCTTCAGTGGCGGGAGTTGCCGTTGCAGCAGGCCTGGGCAGTCTTTTGGCGGAAACGCCCGCAACCCGTTCGTCTTGCCTCCTGGTTGATCCCGGACCGGATTGTCCACTGCGCGAATCGGCGGCGGGATATGAAGCTGCCTTGTCGTCTTCAAATGTTGTGTTCCAGCGAACCACTCTGCAATCACTCACACCTGCGCGCGCGATTATTTTGCCGGCGGCGGTCATAACGGACGAGAAGTCACTGGCAAAACTCGGGGAACATCTTGAAAACGGGTCTGTCATCCTTTATGAATCCGCGGCGGCATTCCTTGGACCCGAAGAATTTGGTTTTCATAAGCATGTCATAAGGTCAGTGTTCGGATTGAGCCTTCTTGATCCCGTTCGATTATGGGATTCCGCAGACTCTTCAAAACAATCACCCTATGTCGACTACCACTGGCCGGTTGTAACCAAAGTCCGCGACTTCAGCAGGGTTGTTCCGGTCGATCCCGCCACTGGCGAAACGATCGCATGGTTCCACGATTTGCCGGTTGCGGCCAAACGCCGCATCGGGAAGGGAATATTGGTTTACCTGGGATCTCCGCTGGGGCCGCACTTCCTGTCCGATGACAGAGAGGCCAGCCATTGGCTGAGGGCTTTTTGCGCTGCATCTTGAGCTGTCTCCAGGCTGCGGCAAAGCGATAGACTTATCGCCGCCTGCTATGGAACTCAGTGGTCTGCCTTGATTCTGAGGCCGGCAGGCAGGGCGCTTTTCAATCGGCCTGTCAGCGGGCCGCGCCGGTTGAATGCTTTTTATAGGCAAGCAAAAGACTCATTGTAAAGGGGAAGCCAGAATGGCCAAGGTTTACGATGTTGTAGTCATTGGATCGGGTGCTGCCGGGGGCATGGCGGCAACGCAATTATGCTTGAAAGGTCTCAAGGTTCTCATGCTGGAGCGGGGACCGAAGTTCAATATCGCCACGGACTTTGATCACCATATGAAACCTTATGACTTTCCGTTTCGAGGGACGATAAAGCCTTCAGAAAGGGCCATGTACAGTTACGTGGCCAACGCATGGAACAAAAAGCACTTTGTCAACGAGCTTGAGAACCCATATACGGGCAAAAAATTTGCATGGGTGCGGGCACAGGCGGTAGGCGGCAAGTCGCTCCATTGGGGGCTTGTCTCTTTGCGTTTCAGCCCGCGAGATTTCAAAGCGGCCAGTTACGACGGAGTGGGCACGGACTGGCCCATCTCTTACGAAGACGTTGAACCCTACTACAGTAAGGTTGAAGACTGGATCGGCGTGGCCGGGCACCCAGACCATTTGGAAAACAATCCGGATAGTCACTACCTTCCCGCTGTCCCCTTTACCTGTGCTGAAGCCGTATTCAAAGGAAGAAACGAGCGGAATAATGCAGAATGGCACGTCATCCACACGCGTTCTGCCACAGTAACGAAGCCTGGCTTCCACGGGCGAGTTCCATGCCATTATTGCGGCGATTGCGGCCGCGTCTGCAATGTGGCGGCATCCTTCAGCTCTGCCGGAGTCCTGCTGCCCATTGCTGAAAAAACGGGCAACCTGACGACCCGCACGAATGCTGTGGTCTGGAAGGTGACATCGGACAGGGAGAATCGCGCGCGAAGTGTTGTGTTCCTCGATCGCATTAGCCGCCAGGTTGAGGAGGTTTACGGCAAAGTGATCGTGGTAGCTGCCGGCACCCTTGACAGTACCCGGATCCTTTTGAATTCGAAGAACGAAGATTACCCGAATGGGCTGGGCAATTCCAGCGGCGTTCTGGGCAGATATTTCTGCGAGCAGATTATGGCGGGCGACATCACCGGGCTTATTCCAAGCCTTAAGGGGAACCCCAATCGTGGGGGTGGGGCAAGGCCGGACGGGAGTGGGTACTACATCCCGCGTTTTAGAAATTTGAAGGAAAAGCAAAAGAACTTTGTGCGAGGCTACGGCTTTGAGGGCGGCGGAGGAAGCGGAGAATTCCCTGGTTTTGCGAACAAGATTCCGGGGTTCGGGGCCGACTTCAAAGAGGAAGTCAAAAAGTATTACGCCACGGTCATCAGCATGGGCTCATTTGGCGAGATCATCCCAAGGGCTGAAAACCGCGTGGAGATTGACCCCGTGGTTCGTGACATCTGGGGCATCCCGGTAGTCAAATTCGATATCGAGTGGGGCGAAAATGATCTTGCCATGGCCAGGGACGCCAACGACGTCCAGCGTGAGATGTTCGAGAAAGCTGGAATCGAAATCATCAGTGAGCGAACCACGCCGTACCCGCCGGGATATAGTATCCATTCTGCGGGAACGGCGCGCATGGGAAATGACCCCAAAACGTCCTATCTGAACAAGTTCAACCAGTCGCACGACATCAAGAACCTCTTTGTGGCGGACGCCTCGTGTTTTCTCAACTCGTCGGAAAAGAACCCGACGCTCACTATCCTGGCGCTCTCGATGCGGACTGCCGACTACATTGCCGAAAAGATGCGGACGGGAGATCTTGCTTAGCAAACCCACGGTTACCGACCGAAATGGAGATGGAGTATCATGACGAAAAAATTAGAAGGCGAAACCAATCAGGGAAGGCGCGGTGTGCTGAAAACTCTCGTGATGGGCGCCGGAGGTCTTAGCACGCTGCCGATCCTCGGTCAGGCGGAAACGGCCCGGGCTGCAATGGCCGCCTCGGGCATGCCCACAGACGCCGCGGCTTCTGCCCAGGATGGGGCCAACTGGAAGCCGCAATTCTTTGACGAGCACCAGAATAAAACGCTGATTGCTCTGACGGACCTGATTATTCCGGCAACGGACACGGGCGGCGCAAAAGCTGCGTTGGTCAATCGGTTTTTTGATCTTTACTATTATGACGAAACTCCCGAACGTAAGAAAGAGGTGATCGAGGCGCTTTCATGGTTCGATGGGCGCAGCCTCGCACTTCACAACAAGCCGTTTATCAGCCTCACCAAGGAAGAGCAGACTTCCATTTTGGAGCCGGTGGCTGACCCGAAAAACCCCGACCAGGACCCGGCGGGGAGCACGGCCTTCGAGTTGATTAAGGGATTTACGATTTGGGGATATTACTCTTCTAAAATCGGACTGGACATGGAATTGAGGTACGAGGGGGACCGATATAACACTTCGTTCCCGGGCGCCTGCACGCATCCCGAACATCAATCGTAGTGCACGGGTCGCTACCGGCGGGGATCCTGTAATTCATCAGACGCCGCCTTATCAGCCTACCGTTCAGAGGTTCAGGCGGACCACGGTCAAAGTCATCATCCAAATTCAGGGCAGGGAAACGTCATGAACAAGTCGTCAAGCAAGTCCATCCATTTTCCATTTTTCGAGTTGTTTATATTTTTGGCCATGGCGTGTGCCATTCCGGGGGCATCAGCGGCGGCGTCGCTCCACAATTCGCAATTGACCGTCACCGTCAACCCGCAGAATGGGTCGTATGCCATCGCGGCCACCGGTTTGCAGGCTCCCGTGCTCGAAGCCGGTGTGGGCGCGGAGATCAACCATCGCTGGGTACGCTCGAACGATTATCCGCATCATCAAGCCGTCCAAAGCACTTTTCACGACGCCTTGGGTTCCGGCCAGCAGGCTACCATTACCTACAGCGGGCTGAGTTCAGCGCCCGACCTGGTCTGCATTCTGCGACTATACAACCACCTTCCTTACGGAACGGTGGAAGTGAAGGTTGCGAACCACACTGCCAAATCCGTATCCGTTGAAGCCATCCGCGACGTGGATGCCACCGGAACTCCCCGGATCAACCTGGGCAGAACCGAAGGCGCGGACCGCTTCATGTTTGAAAGTTTCACCGAAGATCCCACCATCCCTATCGGCGGCCTTGACCAGGCCCCCGACGGAGCGTATGTTGGATTCCGCGACGGCCTCATCTACAACCTTCACAGCAAACAGAGCCTTCTCCTCGCGGCGCTCACCGAGAACCGCTTTGTCACCACGCTGCACTTGAAGGTTCAAAAGCCTCCCATGGGCGCGTCGAGCATCGGCGCATTTACCGTGGATTCCACCGGCACGGGTGAGGCCGTCCTTTTGAGGGACGACATCCCGCCCGCCCAGCGTGTTCAGTTGAGCCTTCCTGTTGCTCCCGGCAAGGAATTGAGTTCAGAAATCGTGATGTTCGCCGCGGGCGCCGATTACCACGCGCAACTGGAAGCTTACGGGGCAGCCGTGCGGCGGTTGCACCACGCGCGTGTTTCCAGCAAGCCTCCCATGGGCTGGTGGAGCTGGACCGCTTTCTACGGCGGCATGAATGAAGGCGAGGTGCTGACCAACGCCCGCTGGCTGGCCAGGCACCTGAAGAAACTCGGTTTCAACTTCTGCCACCTCGATGAAGGGTACGATTACGCCCGCGGCGAATACATGACTGCCAACGCCACGCAATTCCCTGACGGCATGCGAAACATCGGGTACAAAATTACCCATATGGGCCTGCATCTGGCTGTATGGACCGCGCCCTTTGAGGTATCCAATCGCGCCTGGGTTTACCAGCATCACAAGGATTGGCTGGTGCACGACGCCAAGGGGCAGCCCATCCGCATTGGGTACGTTCACGGGCACGTCGATCCGCTCTATGTTCTCGACACCACCCATCCCGGCGCCCAGGCCTATCTTCGCGAGACCTACCGGGTGCTGACGCGGGAATGGGGCGTCCGTTACATCAAGCTTGATTTCATGGATTCTTCCGCCATCGAGGGCTATTTCTACCGCCCGCACACCACGGCTCTCGAGGCGGAGCGGATCGGCCTCAAAATCATCCGCGACGCCGTGGGCGATGGCGTGCTGCTGGATAAAGACGGCAGCGCCATGCTGGCCCCGGTCGGCCTGGTGGATGAAGGCCGCATCGCTCCCGACACAGGCCATTCCTTCGCAGCCAGCAGGGACGCCGACCCGAACATCGCCGCCCGCTTTTACATGAACCGTACCTTTTACATCAGTGACCCGGACGCCTTCAGCGTCTCCACGGAAGTGGAGCCCGAGCAGACATGGCACAACCAGAAAAAGCCCATTACTTTCAACGAAGCCGAGGTCCAGATTGTGATTGCGGCCGTTGCCGGCGGCATGTATGACATCGGTGACGACCTGCCAACGCTGGCTTCCACTCCCAACCGCCTGGCGCTGGTGGAAAACAAAAACCTACTGGACATGGTTAGGTTGCGGCGCGCGGCCACGCCGCTTGACCTGATGACCTTTCCCACCCAGGACTTGATGCCCAGCGAATATTTTCTGAAAGAAGACGCCCGGCAATCGATGCTGGCGGTTTTCAACTGGACCGAGGTGCCACGCTCGCACACGCTTACGCTCAACGGCCTAGGCCTCTCCGCAGGCGGCCACTTCGAGGCCTATGACGCGCTCCGTGCTGACGCGCCGGTGGCTCTCGAAAACGGCAGCATCAGGATCGCCCAGCAGCCTCCCCACTCGGTGCGGCTCATCAAGATTATCGACACGTCAATTCCCGCCGCGGCGCCTTCGGTCACCTTGAAGGCTCCAGCATCGGCCGGTACCGGCGACGACATCAAACTCCAGGCGGTTGTGGCGGCCGACAGCGCTCCTGCCCTTTCCTACCACTGGGATTTCGGTGACGGGACGACCGCCAGCGGACGGGTAGTGAGCCACTCCTTCACAAGGGCGGCCGACTACAACGTCAAGCTGACCGTCGAGGGCGTGGACGGTCTCGCGGCTGAAAAAGGAACCACGGTTGCCGTGCACGGGGCGCAGAAAACCGCTTTCCACCTGCTTGAAAACAGGCGTTACGTGGAAGCCGGCAGCAGGTAGCAAAGAATCGAAACGGGCGGAGACGCGCCGCTCGATTCCGGGCGCGGCCCCGGCGTGTTTCAGGATTTTCCCCATTCAAGTATATGCTGGTTTAGCATTTCGGGGAGTGCTCTGCCTTGTGCCCACGCGGCCAGCGGCGGCGCGACTGGCCCGGGCCACGAAGACGATCCAGACACAGGCGGTGGAACTGATGAGTACACGAGAACAGAACAGCGGCCAGGAAAGCAAATCAGAATCACAGCAACCGCAATTGCGCCGCAGGCTCGGAATCCTGAACGCCACCTCCATCAACATGTCGAACATGATCGGCATCGGCCCTTTCATTACCGTGCCCATCATTCTGGGAACCATGGGCGGGCCACAGGCGCTGCTGGCCTGGTTTGCCGGGGCGGTCCTGGCCATTGCCGATGGCCTGGTGATAGCGGAACTGGGCGCGGCGCTGCCGGGCTCAGGCGGCACCTATGTTTTTCTGCGTGACAGTTACAACCGTCAGAGTTGGGGCAAGCTGATGGCCTGGCTGTTTGCCTGGGAGTTCCTCTTTTTCGGGCCGCTGGAGATCGCCTCCGGCACCGTCGGCATGACGCAGTACATGAGCTACCTGTGGACGGGTCTGGGGCGCCATCCCTGGGGAATCAAGCTGGTGGCCGCCTCGATTGCGGTCCTGGTGATGCTTTCCCTCTACCGCAAGATCCATGATGTTGCCAAGCTGATGCTGATTCTCTGGATCACGACGCTGGTCACCACCGGCTGGGTCATCGTCACCGGCCTTGGCCACATGGACCTTCACATGGCGTTCAGTTTTCCGGCCAGCGCGTTCCATCTGAACTGGGCCTTTCTGATAGGACTCGGCAACGGCACCATTGTGGTGATTTACAACTACCTCGGTTACTACCAGGTCTGCTACCTGGGTGACGAGGTCAAGCGGCCGGAGCGCACCATTCCTTACGCCGTCATCATTTCCATCCTGGCGGTCACGGTCATCGACTTCCTCATCTCCTTCAGCTTTGTATCCGTGGTTCCCTGGCAGGAGATGATCAAGCCGGGTTCCATGGCCAACCTGGCCGTGGCCTCGGTCTTCATGCAGAAAATTTACGGCCACTGGGCGGCGATTTTGCTGACGGCCATGATCCTGTTTACGGCCTTCGCTTCGGTTTTTGCCCTGATGCTGGGTTACTCCCGCATTCCTTACGCGGCGGCGGGCGACGGCCTGTTCTTCGGCTGGTTCGCCAAGCTTCACCCCACGGGCGAGTTTCCCAACCGGTCACTCGTGCTGGTCGGCATCCTTGCGGCGGTGGCCAGCATGTTCAGCCTGGGCGACATCATCACAGGTCTGATGGTGGCCCGCATTCTGATCCAGTTTGTCGGCCACACCATCGGATTGTTTGTTCTCAGGAAAACTCAGCCGGAAGTCAGGCTGCCTTTCAAGATGTGGCTCTATCCGGCCCCCGCCATCCTGGCCCTGGTGGGCTGGCTCTGCATTTTTGGAAGTTCGGCTTTCCAGCCGGGCGGATGGAAGTTCATGGCCTATGCGTTCAGCACCATCTGTGTGGGCATCGGCGGCTATTTTATCCTCGCTTACAAAAAGCGCATGTGGCCCATGGCCCCACGCGAGCAATAGCCCCGAGCCACCTGAGGACGGTACGCATTGCTTGATACCCGGTCCCTCCCTAAGGGAGAGGAATCTGCATTTGCGGCTCGTCCGAGACTCCTCCTTTCTCCCGAACTCGCTTATAATAGTGGGTCAGCATCGCGACTGAACTCGCCATGGCTATTCACACGGTTTATACACTTTCCAGGGACGATCCGGAAGCGCGCAACTGGGTTGGATTTTTTCAGCGGCATGGCTACACGCGCCTCAGCAACATCACCATTGAACGCGTTTTCTGGCTTGAGGGCGAGATTGAAATCAGCCGGCTTATGCCGCTGATGATTAATCCGCTTTACCAGACCGGCTCAGACCGCACGCACCTTGATCCTGCGCAAGGTCCTGTGGTGGAAATCGCCTACCGGCCCGCCGTCACCGATCCAGAGACGCCATCCATCATGGAGGGTGCTCACGCGCTGGGAGAAACGGGCCTGGTATTCGCACGCCTCAGCCGGCGTTTCCAGTTCACCGGACTCGATGAAGCTGAAGCCCGCAAGCTGGCCTCGCGTTTTCTCTATAACAAAATTGTGGAGCGGGTTCGCGAACCGAATGAAGTGGTTGAAACCCTTCAGCCTGCGGGCAGGCCCGATCCGGTCACGGAAGTCACTCTGCGCGGCCTCGGCGACAAGGAGCTTGAAGCGCTCTCCGTCGAGCGTTCCTGGTACGCCCCGCTCGCCCAGATGAAAGCCATCCAGGGGCACGAAATCCAGCGCGGCCGCCCGCACACCGACGCCGAAATCGAAATTCTGGTGCAGAGCTGGAGCGACCACTGTTACCACACCACCTGGAAAAGTCTCGGGCTGCTCAAGCGGTTGAGCCAGGCCACTGCCCGGATCAACCATCCGCTGGTGGTTTCATCCTTCAAGGACAATGCCGGCGGAATGGAGTTCTACGATGGCTGGGTGATCACCATCAAGGGTGAAACCCACAATTTCCCCAGCTCCATCGCCCCCTTCGGCGGCATCGCCACCAAGCACGGCGGGGTCATTCGTGACACTCTGGGATTTGGCAAAGGCGCTTATCCCATTGGCGGCACCACCGTGATGGGCACTATGGATCCGCGCATGGCTGATGATGATGTCCCTGCCGGCGCTCTGCACCCGCAACTGATTGTCACCGAATCCATCCGTGCGACGTCCTATTACGTCAACCCCATGGGCATTCCCATGATGCACCCGGTCTATCGCATCCATCCGGGCTACGCCAAGTGTTTTGCTCTGGGACATTCCATCGGTCTGATTCCCGCCAAGGACGCGCTGAAGGATTCGCCCCGGCCGGGGGACATCGCGCTGCTGATCGGCGGTGAAACCGGCCGTGACGGGATCCACGGCGCGACCGCAAGCTCAACCGGCATGACGGGCGCCACGCTGGAGAAAGAATTTGCCGCCGTGCAGATCGGCCATCCCATCACCGAGCGGCGCTTCACTTCCGCCATTCCCGTCCTGCGCGATGCCGGATGCATTCGCGCCATCACCGACCTTGGTGCGGGCGGCATCTCTTCCGCGGCAGGCGAAATCGGGGGCGAGAGCGGCGTGGAACTTGATCTTGACCGCGTGCGCCTGAAAGATGCCAGCCTCAGCGCCTGGGAAATTCTGCTTTCCGAATCTCAGGAGCGCATGCTCGTCGTGGTGCCGCTCGAAAAGTTGGATGAAGCGCGTGAGATTCTCGACCGCTATGACGTTGCCCACGTCGAGTTCGGGCGTTTTACCGGAACAGAAAGGCTGCAGGCCACGTGGCATGGGCAACGCGTGGTGGATCTTGACATGGATTTCCTCTGGAAGGGATGTCCCATTGAACCCACCGCGGTGGTGGAGCACGAACGGTCGCTCAAACCGCTTTCAATTCCCGAGCCGCAAACGCAATTTGAATGGCAGAAGGCCGTTGAAAGCGTCATCTCCCATTACCACTGCTGCGACCAGAGCGCTGCGGGCGTGCGCTTTGACACCACAGTGCAGGGGCGTACGGCCATCGGTCCCTATGGCGGCCGCAGCCACCGCATGCCAACCAACATTTATGTGTCCGCTCCGTTGCGTGGCAAGCCCTTCGGCATGGTTTCAACGCTGGCTTTTAATCCTTTTTACGGAGACGTCGATCCGGCAGCCATGGCGCGGCTGATGCTCATCGAGTCCGTCACCAAGGCGGTGGCGGCCGGCGCCAGTTACAAGGAAGCCGTTCTCTGCGACAACTTCTATACGCCGCGCGTCACTCCGCAGACCGCCTGGGAACTCTCGCAGATGGTGGACGCCATTGCGGACCTCTCCGTGGAAACGGGGATCCCCTTCATTTCGGGCAAGGATTCAAGCTCCGGAACGTTTGAATCGGCGGCGCGAAAGATTGACGTGCCCATGACCCTGGCCGTGTCGGCGATGGGCCGCGTGCCCGATGTAAAGAAAATCATCACCAAGGAATTCAAGCGTGTGGGAAATAAGCTGGTGCTTGTTGGCACAACCGGTGCCAGAGGGCTCGGGGGCAGCGTCTACGCGGACACGCACGGCCAGCGCGGCGACCGGTTGTTCGATCCCGGCACGGCTGCATCCGTTTGCGCCCTGTGGGATACCGTGCAGGCGCTGCATGCCGAAGGCCGTTACGTTTCTGGCAGCGCCATTGCTGAAGGCGGATTGCTGCTTCGCCTGTTTGAAGCGGCCTTCGGTTCAGGACTCGGGGCGCGAATCAAAGTGAGTGCGGAATCCGGTATGCGCAAGGACGAACTGTTTTTTGGTGAATTCATCGGCGCCGTAGTTTTGGAAGTTTCGCCCGAGGCTGAGAAGGATCTGTCAAAGCTGGCTGTTCCGCACGAGACCATCGGTGAAGTCATCGCGGAGCCCCAACTCAGTCTCGCTGAAGGCAGCAATGTCCTGTGGCGGCAAAGCATTGCCTCTCTGGAGGCGGCCTGGAGCAAACCCTTCCGGGAGGTGCTGGAGTAACCGTGGCAAAGATCGCGATCTTTTACGCACCCGGGACCAACTGCCACGAGGAAACGGCGGCCGCAGTTGAGCGCGCCGGCGGGCGGCCATCGCTGGTGCATCTGCACGAGTTGCTGGCCGGGCATGACACCCTCGCCAACTATGGAGCAGGTATTTTCCCCGGTGGCTTTTCTTTTGGCGACCACCTTGCCGCAGGCCGCATTTTCGCCACCCTGATGGTGGCGCGGCTGCGCCAGCAATTGACGGCTTTTCTTGAAGCGCAACGCCCGATGCTCGGCATTTGCAACGGATTCCAGGTGCTGACCGAGGCAGGCATCCTGCCGGCGCGGTCTCCAGGCGTCCGCGGCATGGCCATGCTGGAAAATCAGTCCTCGCATTTTGAAGACCGAAAAGTCCGTCTCCTGGTTTCAGGTGAGAAGTCGATGTGGACGGAGGGTCTGGCGGGTCAGGTGCTCCAAATGCCCAGTGCTCATGCCGAAGGCCGCGCCATGATTCCGGAACGTGCCATCACGCGCCCGCGCGTGGCGTTTCGGTACACCGACGCCAAGGGAAGGCCCGCCACCGAATATCCCGACAACCCCAACGGTTCGCCCGACGCCATCGCCGGCGTCATCGATTCAAGCGGCCTTGTCCTGGGCCTGATGCCGCACCCCGAACGCGCCTCGCTCCCCGCCCACTATTCCCAGGACGGTTTGTGCCTCTTCCAAAATCTAGTCCGTTTTCTCAAGCGTTAAGTGTAGCGGCGCTCTATGAGCGCGGGATTTTGTTATGAAAGCCCCTTTGCGAAAGGGCACGACTTCAGTCGTGCCAAACAGAAAACCCCCACCATCCACGCGGGCTTTAGCCCGTGAGCGGGCTTAACGAATTCATCAGATCAGCCTCAGCGGCTGAAGCCGACGTTCTATCGCAGGTGTTTGTGGCACGAGTAAGCTCGTGCCCTTTTTCCCCGGCCGAGGTGGGGGAAGCAATTGTTATCCTGCAGGTCTATAGACTCCGCAAACTCACGCCTGCGGTGTGTTGCGGCCTCGTGCTTCGCAACAGCCAAACCGCTTCCCTGGCTGCCTGTCAGCGACAAGCGCCCGGAACAAGCGTACAATAGGGACTGGAATAAGGAGTTGGCAATGGATGATGTGAACCCGGTGCAGATAGCTAATCAGCTCGGCCAGATCGTCGCCCAGCTTTCCGCCATTCGTGAAGCTCTCGAAAAACTCGTTGCACAAAGCGACAACCAGGCCTACAGCCAGGCGAAACGATACTAGCCTTCAACCCGCAACCTGGCAGGTAGAAAACAGACCAAAGGGCTTGCAATAAGGTGTGGTTACCGAATCCCCCCCCATTGCAGGTAGGCTCGGAGGAGCGCGTGGCCGCCGATGCTGGCGTAGATGGCGGCGGTGCCGAGGAAGCTCCCATACGGCCACTGGTAATTGCGGAATCTGGAACTGATGACCGTGAGTGGAATGGCAATCAGCGACCCCAGCACTGACCCCAGCAGGATGGTCATCAGGCTGAACGACGGACCAAGGAAGGTTCCCACCACCAGCATCAGCATCACATCGCCGAACCCCAGCCCTTCTTTGTGGCGCAGGTGGTAGAATGCCTCGCCCACTGCGAAGAAAAGCCCTCCGCCCATCAAAGCGCCTGCAAGCGCCCCCATCAGCGAGAGCAGAACGGGGGAAGGGAAGATTCGCCACTGCGCGAGGATCCAGCCCACTGGGCGAGAGTCTACGGGCGTCAACAGGCTGAAGGCCATGCCCAGCGCGATGCCGGGAACGCTGATCCTGTGAGGAATGCGTCTCTCGCGAAGGTCGGTGACGATGAGCACGATCATCAGCATGGCGAAAATGAGCCCCTTGACGAACTCCACGGTGGGGCCGTAGCGCCAGAATTCCAGGACGAAAACCACGGCGGTCAGAATTTCAACCACGGGGTAGAGCGCGGAAATGCGATGCCCGCAATCGCGGCAACGCCCGCGCAGAAGGATGTAGCTTACAACTGGAATATTGTCGTGCCAGCGGATGCCCCGGCCGCACTCCGGGCAGTGCGATCCGGGAGTGACAATCGACTCGCGGCGCGGCACCCGCAGGATGCACACGTTGAGAAAGCTGCCGAAAATCAGGCCGAACAAGGCCACCACCGTCTGGATCATCCACTCACTCTCATTCCATCAACCTGTGTGTCATTCCGGCAGACCGGCCAGGCGTTGATACAGCGCTTCCGTCCGCTCCACCATCCTATCGGCTGAAAACTCCTTTGACCGCATCCGCGCATTTTTCCCCAGATCTTTCAGGCGCGCGGGGTCTTTGGCTGCTTCGGAAATGGCCTCTGCCAGGGCGCCGGGTGACTCCGGCGCAACCAGCCATCCGGTTGTTCCCCCTTCGACGATTTCCGGCAACCCTCCAACTTTGGCGGCGATCACCGGAAGGCCGTGGGCCATGGCCAGCAATGCAGAAGAGCCCAGACCTTCAGACCGCGACGGCATTATATAAATATCAAGGCCGGAGAAGAACTCGAAAAGGTTTTCCTGATAGCCTGCCAATAAAACCTGTCCGGCGGCGACTCCGGCCGCCAGCGGTGAACGCGCAAGATCTTCGGCGGAAATTTTGCCACCCAGAACCAGCTTGGCGTTGGGCTGCCGGCCGGCAAGAATTTCGAGCGCTTTGAGCGCCAGGTCCTGCCCCTTTTCCTCGCTGATGCTTCCCAGATGCCCTATGACCAGGTCGCTCTCGCCGAGGCGCCACTTTTCGCGGGCGGCCTTGCGTGTTGTTTCGTCAGGCAGGCGCTCAGGAATTTCAATTCCGTCCGGAATCACGTCGATCATTGCCGGCGGTATGCCAGTGTCTTTCATGATGCGCCCAATGAATTGCGAGACGGCTATCACAGCGTGGCAGGTGTACGTGTACTTCAGCCGATAGTCAAGCCGGCGTTTCGGCAGGTAGGTCACCCGGCGGGTTGCAACGCGGCGTACCCCTGTCCCCACCGACGCCAGCCAGGCTACCGTCTGGCCCACACCGTCGTGGGCGTGCAGCAGTTCCAGGGCTTCCTGGTGCAGACGGCGGCGCAGCAACCGAATGCCTCGGATGTGCCTGAAATCGTTGCGCGGGAGGCCGAGAGTTTGGAATCCGTGTGACGCCGCGCGCTGGTAAAGCTCGCTCTCCTCGGGGCACACGATCAGTTGGTGGTGGCCGCGCGAACGCAGTCCCTGCGCCAGCAGCAGCAACTGCCGCTGCCCGCCGCGCAGCACCAGGCCCGTGTCGACGTGGCCGATTCTGAGTGCAGTGGTTGGGATCAACGCCTGCCTCTGCGGGGACTTTGGAGTTCCGCAAGCTTCAGGAATTTGCGGCGCACGTAACGGGCCGCCATCCAGGCGATTAGAAATCCGGCCACGCCGTCCAACACGCCGAGTCGCAAAAAGTAGGTGTTCACAAACACCCAGGGAGGGGCCAGCAAGCGGCGCGCCAAACCAGCACGCTGGCCCCGTTCAAACATTTCACGGGCGGCCAGATCGGTGTAAAACTCGATGCGCCTGCGATGGTCGGCCAAAGAATCACAAGTGTAGTGGAGGATCTCACCGTTGAGTGTCTCCACCTGTCCCTCGGCCACCACAGACTCGTGCACATAGTCGCCCTCCCAGCGCGCCTGGTGGCGGTGAAACAGCCGGATTTTCCAGTCCGGGTACCAGCCCGAATGCAGAATCCATCGGCCGAGATATTGTGCCCGCCGGGCAAAACGGTAAGCTCCTGCCTTTGGCGTGGATTGCTTCCACTCCCGGATGGCGGCACGGGCTTCTTCGTTCAGTTCTTCGTCGGCATCCAGGCTCAGGATCCAGTCATGCTGGGCCTGGCGGACGGCAAAGCTCTTTTGCGCCCCAAAACCTTCCCACGGATGGGTGATCGTTCGCGCCCCAAGTTCGGCGGCGATTCTGACGGTTTCGTCGGTTGAGCCGGAATCGACCACCAGAATTTCGTCCGCGCAATCGAGCGACCGGATGGCGCGGGCGATGTTGGCGGCTTCGTTGCGGGTGATGATGGTGGCTGAGATGGGCGGCATATCAGGGCGTCAGATTCGTCTCTTGTGGGTCGATTTTGGGACCGATTGGGGACGGTTGATCGTCTCCCATAGGGAATGCCGTCCACCATGGACTGAACAACCAGACGGAGACGACCAAATCGCCGCCCCAAAACCCCGTTTTGGGCCCCGGGAGCCGGCCAGCTTCTTACCCTTCCTGGCGAATCCTGCTTCCTGCCAGAAAAGCCTCCCGATACTTGTCGGGCAAGGCGCAGGAGCCACCTTCACGATTTATAATTACGTGCGTCGTTTCCCCCTCAGCGAGTAGAACTCCGTCCGATTGCCGGTAAATCTCGTAGCCGAAAACCAGGACCCGCTTTCGGACGGCACGCAGGCACGTCTTGACCTCAATTTCATCGTCGTAACGAGCGGAGGCCTTATAGCGGCAACTGGCCTCAGCCACAATAATGTAGAGGCCGTCGTCCCGCTCCATGTCGCGGTATTCAAACCCGTGCTGGCGGCAGAATTCGCTCCGCCCGATTTCAAACCAGACCAGGTAATTCGCGTAATAGACCACCCCCATCTGGTCGGTCTCCGCGTATCGAACGCGAAAGGTTGTTGAAGTCCAATCCATAGGGAATCCAGTCTTCATCAAGAGTGCCTCGCGGATGGCAAAAGGTGAATGCGGTGAATCTTAGCAGTGCAATTACAATTGGTTATGTCCATACTCTAAAGTGTTACATTAGAGGATTACCGGCATCGTCCACGGGGTATTTTATGACCTCGCCGAGCGATCGGCAAAAGGTTTTGTAAACCGGTTCGACATATACCAGTAAATCCCGATTGCCTGCAAGCACCCTCGAATTGTCCGGTATGCGGCCTTCTTCAATAGCGGCAAGAAACCCAGCCGCATCCGGCCAGGTCAGGGTGATATCGGGCGCGCGGGCCGGCCGGCGGTCGAAGCGGACCTTGCCGCGGTCGATCATCACCGTCCATTCAAAGTTCCAGTCCTCTAGCACCCAGAGCGTCTCGATGCGCGCTTCACGGATGTGCTGCCGGACGGAACGGTCCCGGCCCGTCAGGACAAACGCCTGCTGGATCAACCGTCGTGCTGCGCGCTTTGAAATGGATGGCCGGTCAGACTCGCTCAAATATGTGACTATACCAGAACTAAGGCTCAATGCGGAGTTGCCGGGCGCTTTTTCGCGCGCTCGCGGTCCGAATCATCAGGAATGATACGCCGGGAAGTGCGAAGCAAGAGACCTTCGCATCGGCCGGGCACAACGGCGGCAGGGTGATCGGTGGATATTGGCGGCCAATCTTTACAACCGCTCGAAACATCCGGCCCTCATGGTCAGGGTGAAAGCCGTGCGTGATAAGACGGGCGACCGCATCCTGCCGGCCATTTATAGCGACAACTATCTGCCCTGATGCCGGGCGAAATGGAAGGCATCAGGATCGAGGTGGCCGATGCCGACATGCGCGGCGAGCAGGCGCGAATCGTCGTGGAAGGGTTGAACGTGGGGAAAGTGAAACAGGTTTGGTCCGACATCTCTGCGCTCTCTGTGCCTCTGCGGTGGATGATGAAGTTCCACCCACTTTTATGCACGCCAGGCTTTCCCGGCTAATTCGAGGTCTGCTATATTAGCCAAGGTTATGACCGAAACTGATACCTCACCATCTGCAAACAGTTCAATTAATGACGGGCTGATGCGGGGCTTCTGGTATCCTGCCCTCCGCAGCAAGCGCCTCCGGGGCAGGGAATTGCGCACCGCAATGCTGCTGGGAATTCCTCTCGTCATCGGGCGCAACTCGAAAGGCGAAGGCTTTGCGCTGCGGGACGCGTGCCCACACCGCGGCATGCCACTCTCCGAGGGCAGCTTTGACGGCAATGCTGTTGAATGTTCTTACCATGGCTGGGTTTTTGAGGGTAAAACGGGCCAGTGCCAGGCGATTCCTTCGTTGACGGCGCGTGACAAGCTGAAGGTTGATCGCGTTTTTGCCGCCAGCTTCGCGTGCGAAGAGCAGGATGGCTATTTCTGGGTTTTTGTTCCCGATCCCGAGCACCGGAATGAGGAGGCCCCTGAAGCTCCGCGGCTGCCCACCTTCAGCGACCGTTATCGCCTGGAGCACCTGGAGGCCGAATTGCCCTGCCACGTGGACCACGGCATTATCGGCCTGATGGATCCTGCGCATGGGCCGTTTGTGCACCAGTCGTGGTGGTGGCGCAAGCGCAGCAGTATCCACGAAAAAGAGAAAATCTTCGAGCCCATCCCCAACGGCTTCCGCATCAAGAGCCATTCGCCTTCGGCCAACAGCGCCGCCTATAAATTGCTGGGGGTCTACGGCGAGCCTGTCACCACTACCATCGAGTTTGTGCTGCCCAACATGCGGTTTGAAGAAATCCATTGCGGCAAATACTGGTTTTCAAGCCGCACCACGGTCACTCCCATCACCGCGTCGCGCTGCCGGATTGACGTCTGCGCAGCCTGGAACGCTTTCCGCCACGTACCTTTCTTCACTTCGATCCTTCGCCTTTTCGGCAACATGTTTGTCGAGCAGGACCGGCAGACCATGGTGAAGCAGTCTGAGGGTCTTAAACATAATCCTCCGCTGATGTTGATTGATGACGCCGACCGCCCTGCCAAGTGGTACTTCGCACTAAAGGCTGCCTACCTTGAGTCAAAGCAGACCGGCCAGCCCATGGGACATCCCATCGAAGGACCAACGATTTTGAGATGGCGAAGTTAACGATTCGTTAAGTCGCATAGATGCCCGACTGTTGTCCAGCACTTGAGTCTTTTAATTGCCAGAGGGAATGTCGCGCGCAGCGGCTTCGTGCTGCAGAGATTGTTGCAACCCATGATCACTGTTCAGTCAGCGTCTTAATGATCGACTTGGCTAATCCTTCGTGAATTTCGGTATGGCGGGGAACTGGCTGTGCTTTCCTGGTCTTCCGGTTGATATATCAATCGTGGCTCGCCCCGTGACGCACAAGCACACAACCAGCCTTCTCCAGTTTCTTGATAAGGTCGCGTCTCTTCAATCAGCCAATACCAGATCTTCGACCTTTCGCACGTAGGGGACCTCACCAGACTCGAGGTCCGCCAGCAGGTCTTTGAGGCTCTTGACCAGTTCTTCCTTGGACAGCGCCTGCGTGACGTAATCAGGATAGTCATTCAGAAAACCGAGGAAGTAATCGTCGTCTTGCCAATATGTAAATTTGGTCGTCTTCATGCCGGACCTCAAAGAACTAATGCCCTACCAAAGAGAATAGGACACTTTCTGGCGGAATTCTACGCCTTTAGTTGTCCCATGAGTACGTGGGATCTAACTGAAGTGCCGCCATTCTATTCTTGCTCGCGTTAAGCCTCGGGTTTCGCAAAGACTTATTCCCCCCGCCACTGCGGTTTGCGCTTTTCGAGGAAAGCTGCCAAACCTTCCTGAAAGTCGGCCGTTTTGCGGACGCTGGCGCTTGCTTCCACAGCCAGTTCGGTTTCGCGGTCGAGCTCTTTCTCAGAAAACTTCAACAGAAGCCGCTTGGTGTGGGCGAGCGTGACAGGGCTCATTCCGGCGAGGGAGGCGGCCAGCTCCCGGGCCCGGGCCATGAGCTTGTCAGCCTCGATTATCTCAGTCACGATCCCCATGGCCTGCGCCTCGGCGGCGCAGAAGATGCGGCCGGAAAGCAGCAGATCGCGCGCCCGCTTCTCCCCAACCTGGCGGATGACGTAAGTGGACACCAGGGCAGGGATAAAGCCCACGCGTACTTCCGTGTATCCGAATTTCGCCTCAGGCGCCGCCAAGGTGAAGTCGCAGATAGTTGCAAGTCCACATCCGCCGGCAATGGCGGGTCCGTTTACCGCGGCGATGGTTGGCCTGGGAAACGTATAAACGCGCCGGAACAACGCAGCGATCAGCCGGGCGTCCGCTACAATTTCCGCGTCAGACTGCGAGCGGAAATCCTTGAGCGCCTGCAAATCCATCCCGGCGCAGAAAGCGTTGTCCGCCCCCGTAAGGATCAGCACGCGAGCCGCGTGGGCCTCAACTTCACCTAAAGCCTGAAGTATTTCATCTATCATTCTATGGGAGAGGGCGTTGCGCTTCTCCGGCCGGTTCAACGTAAGAACGGCCACTCCTGCAGTCGTTGCAAGTTTTATGCTTTCGTAGGGCATTGCTCCATCCTTAACTGTCTACCCGGCATACTGCTTGCGGATCTCGTTTGTTGCCTCCACGGCGGACAGCAAGGCGCCTGGATCGATGCCCGTGTCTGCGCCCTTATCGGCGAGAGCAGAGACGACGATCTCTGTTGAAATATTGCCCACCAGTTCATCGCCGGCAAAGGGGCAGCCTCCGAGGCCTGTCAGCGCAGAATCGAACCGCCGGCAGCCCGCCTCGTAAGCGGCGATGACTTTTTCAGCGGCGCCCTCGGCGCGGGCGTGCAGGTGGACGCCCAGCTCCATATCCTGCATGAACGGTTTCAAATGCTTAAAAAGTTCACCTGTTTCTTTAGCTGTCGACACGCCGACAGTGTCCGCCAGGGATACAGTTTTCACTCCGCAGCCTTTCAACCACTCCAAAGCATCCTCAACAATTTCCGGTCCCCAGGGCTCGCCAAAAGGATTACCAAAGGCCATTGAAATATAAACGACAAGGTCACGCCCGGCGTGCTGGGTTTCACGCTGGATCTTTTCCACCAAATCGCGCGATTCCTGCAGCGACATATTGGCATTCTGGCGCCGAAAATTGGCGGAAATCGAGTAAGGGTATCCCAGTGTTGTAACTTGCGGAGTTGCAAGCGCGCGTTCCATTCCCTTCTCGTTCACTACGATGCCGATGATCTCAGGCGTCGTGCCGTTCGTTGCAGCCTGCAGCGTGCCGGCCAGTCGGTCCAGGACTTCCTCGCTGTCCGCCATCTGCGGAACCGCTTTGGGCGACACAAAGCTGACTGCATCCAGGTGCCTGAATCCCGCCCGCAGCAGGTTTTCAAGGTAGTTCGCCTTCACCTCCGTTGGGATAACCTTCTCCAGGCCCTGCCAGGCATCGCGGGGACACTCGATGATTTTGACCTCTTCCATTCACACGTCCTTTTCCTCTTTCTTTGCGTCTCTGCGCCTTTGCGCGAAAGCGCTTTCACGTTTGCAGCACGCCGGTTTTGAATTCCTTGATCTCGGGATTCATCGCCGCTGCTTCCAGCGCCCAGATCAGCGCTTCCCGCGTTTGCGTCGGATCGATGATGGCGTCCACCCACAGCCGCGCAGCCCCGTACCGCGGGTCTGCCTGGTGTTCGTAAGTCTCGCGGATTGACCGCAGCATCTCCTCTTTTTCTTCGCCGCTCAGTTTCTTTCCGCTGCGTTCCATCTGCCGGACCTTGATCTCCACCAGTGTACTGGCGGCGGCGTCTCCGCTCATCACGGCGTAGCGCGCCGAAGGCCAGGCAAAGATGAACCGAGGGTCGTACGCTTTGCCGCACATGGCGTAATGGCCCGCGCCAAAACTGCCGCCGCAGATCACGGTGATTTTGGGGACCACGCTGTTGGACACGGCGTTCACCATCTTGGCGCCGGCGCGGATAATGCCGCTCCATTCGGCTTCTTTTCCCACCATGAACCCGTTCACATCATGGAAGAAGACCAGCGGAACAAGGTTCTGGTTGCAGTTCATGATAAAGCGGGCCGCTTTTTCCGCCGATTCCGTATAGATGACGCCCCCAAAATGGATTCGCTTCTCCCCGCCCTCGCGGGAAACCGCTTTGACGGTCTTCTTCTGATTTGCCACAAGGCCCACGGCCCAGCCCCCAACCCGCGCGTAGCCGCAAACCAGAGTCTGGCCGTACTCCGAACGATATTCCGTAAAGGAGCTTTCATCGACAACGCGCGCCAGAATCTCTCGCATGTCGTATTGTGCTGTTGGCCCGCCGGCAAAAACTCCATAGATTTCTTCTGGCGGATAGGCTGGCGGTTTTGCTTCCTTTTTGTCAAATGGGGCCAGCGGCTTATGGCCAAATCTATCAAGTAGTTCTCGAACTTTTGCAATGCAACTCTCATCGTTTTGTTCGCGAAAGTCGATGGTGCCGCTGATCTGCATGTGCATTCTGGCGCCACCCAGTTCTTCCGCCGAAGTCTTTTGTCCGATGGCCGCCTGCACCAGGGCAGGGCCGGCCAGGAAAAGCCCGCTACTATCCGTCATCAGAATGTGGTCGCACATCACGGGCAGGTAAGCGCCGCCCGCCACACACATGCCCATGATGGCAGTAATCTGCGGAATACCCATGGCGCTCATCACGGCGTTGTTGCGAAACACCCGGCCAAAATCGTCGGTATCGGGGAATACGTCTTCCTGCAGCGGCAGAAAAATTCCGGCCGAGTCCACCAGGTAAATCGTGGGGAGCCGGTTGTCGATGGCGATTTGTTGCGCCCGCAGGACCTTCTTTGCCGTGAGGGGGAAGAACGCTCCGGCCTTCACCGTGGCATCGTTTGCCACAATCATCACCAGCCGCCCGTGGACACGTCCGAGGCCCGTTACCACGCCGGCGGCCGGCGCGCCGCCCCATTCCTCGTACATCTCGAAGGCAGCGTAGATGCTGAGCTCGAAGAATTCGGTATCGGGATCGACGAGCACTGCAATGCGTTCGCGGGCCGTCAGGCGGCCCTTTTCGTGCTGGGAGGCAATGGCCGTTTCACCGCCGCCTGCCCGGATGGTTTCCTCCTGGTTCAACACTTCGCTGACCAGTTCCTTCATCCGGCGGGTGTTCGCTTGGAACTCCGCCGAGTCTTTATTGATCTGGCTTTCAATCACTGAGCGTGGCAAAGGATAAACCTTTCAATGAAATACGGGGAAGGGCATCAAGCGGTCTGCTTCACCTGGCTGCGGATAAAATCCACAATTTCCTGTGTGGTGGCGCCCGGTTGAAATACCGCCGCGACTCCCGCCTTTTTCAGCCCGGGGATGTCTTCATCCGGAACGATGCCGCCTACTATCACCAATACGTCCTCCATGCCGGCGTCGCGCAGCAACTGGCAAAGTCGCGGAATAATGGTGTTGTGTGCGCCCGACAGGATGGAGACGCCGATCACGTCCACATCCTCCTGCAGGGCGGCGTTTGCAATCTGCTCAGGCGTCTGGCGCAACCCGGTATAGATGACTTCCATACCGGCGTCACGCAAGGCCCGTGCCACAATCTTAGCGCCGCGGTCGTGCCCATCGAGGCCAGGCTTGGCAACTATGACTCGAATTCTGCGATCTGGCATCTCGATTCTTCCTCTGCGCCCTCCGCGTCTCCGCGGTGAGCGCCTGGCTTGCGACTGTAGTTCAGGACTCGCCTGCGAATGCCATTCTTCAAGACCGTACAGTGGAAGTTTATCAGGAGACCAATCTTGCATCCAGAGAGTCTGAGATAGGTGAGCAGAATCGCATCATGAATGGGCGCGAGGGCCTCAACCGCCTTGAGCTCGACGACGATGCGCCCGTCGACGAGAAAGTCCAGCCGATAGCCGCATTCCAGCTTGACGCCCTTGTAAACGACAGGCAAGGGCTTCTGGCGATCAAAAGTTATGGACCGAAGCGTAAGTTCCCTGGCCAGGCATTCCTCGTAGCTTGATTCGAGAAGGCCGGGGCCGAGCTGGCGGTGCACCTCGATGGCCGCGCCGATGATTGCGTGTGTCAACTCCTGATCAGTCATTCATCACCGCAGAGACGCAGAGAACGCGGAGACTGCAAGTCGGGACCCATTGCTCACCGCAGAGGCGCAGAGAACGCGGAGGAACTACCGGAACGCGGGTTCCTCGTACGTTCCAAAAACTTTACGCAGCACGTCGCACATTTCGCCCAGCGTGGCATAAGCGCGCACGCATTCCAGAATAAAGGGCATCAGGTTCCGGCCGGTCCCGGCGGCGCCGCCCAGCGCATCAAGAGTCTGCAGGACGCGGGGGTTGTCACGTTTCTTTCTCAGGGCCGCCAGTTTCTCTCTTTGCCGCTTTGCAATCTCTTCGTCGATCACCAGAATGTCAAGTGGACGCTCTTCTTCAGCGGCAAAATCGTTCACGCCCACCATTATCTTCTCTTTTCGCTCGACTTGCCTCTGGTAGGTATAGGCAGCCTCGTGAATCTCCTTTTGTGGAAAACCTTTTTCAATGGCAGCCACCATACCGCCGAGGGAATCGATTTTGTCAAAATATTCGTAGCAGGCCCGTTCAGTATCCAGTGTCAGCCTTTCCAGGAAGTAGGAACCTCCCAGCGGGTCGGCCACTTCGGCCACGCCGCTTTCGTGCGCGATCACCTGCTGCGTGCGCAGGGCCAGCGTGGCAGCGTGTTCGGTGGGCAAGGCCCAGGCTTCGTCAAGCGAATTCGTGTGCAGCGACTGGGTTCCCCCCAGCACGCCTGCCAGCGCCTGGAGGGCCGTTCGCACCACGTTGTTGTAAGGCTGCTGCGCGGTCAGCGAGCACCCCGCCGTCTGCGTATGGAACCGGCAAAGCCAGGAGCGCGGGTTTTTGGCGCCGTAGCGTTGGCGCATCACCGTGGCCCAGACCTTGCGCGCCGCCCGGAACTTGGCGATTTCCTCAAAAAGGTCGTTGTGCGAGTTGAAGAAAAAGCTCAGGCGGGGCGCAAATTCGTCCACGTCCAAACCTGCCCGGCGCACCCAGTCGACGTATTCCAATCCGTCGCGCAGGGTGAAGGCCAGTTCCTGCACGGCGGTCGAGCCGGCTTCGCGAATGTGGTAGCCGCTGATCGAAATCGGGTTCCAGCGCGGAGT
>JAJYJL010000673.1 GCA_021789565.1 Acidobacteriota bacterium | reverse complement strand
GGGCATGGTCAGCGTCAGGATGCCGTCCTTGAACTCCGCCTG
Organism: Acidobacteriota bacterium; assembly: GCA_021789565.1. The sequence goes on along the minus strand of JAJYJL010000673.1, from coordinate 5,452 downwards.
CACCTTGTCCGCATCAACAGAGGCGGGGAGTTCGAAACTCCGCGCAAAACTGCCGTAAGCGCGCTCCACGTGGTGGTAGCTCTCTTCCCTTACTTCGTGCTCGTACTTCCGCTCGCCCTTCAGATAGAGCGTGCCTTCGTGCACGGTGGCTTCAACGTCTTTGGGATCGATCCCGGGCAGCTCCGCCTTCAGCACAATGTTCTGCTCGGTCTCGTAGATATCGACCGGAGGCACCCAGGCGGCAGATCGAACTCCCTCGCCCCCAATGAACCGCCCCATGGTTTCGTTGAAAAGCCGGTTCAGGCGGTCCTGGGTTGTTACCAGATCACGAAAAGGTTCCCATCGTACAATTGGCATCGTCTTCATACCTCCTTCGGTTTACTTTTGATTCCCTGTTGAATGCCGCTGCGTGCCGCCGCCCCGCGGAACAACTTTGCCCGCGCCGTCGGCATGCAGGCTTCACGCCTTCGGAACATTGATCTTGATGGTCCTGGGCTTCGCTTCCTCGCGCTTGGGCATGGTCAGAGTCAGAATACCGTTCGCGTATTCCGCCTTGACCTTGTCGGAATCAACTGTGTTGGGAAGCACAAAGCTTCGCATGAATGTTCCATACGAGCGTTCAACGCGGTGGAGGCTCTCTTCTTTAACCTCCTTCTCGAATTTGCGCTCGCCCTTGAGATAGAGAGTGTTGTCTTCCACGCGAATTTCGACGTCGTCCGGATTGATTCCGGGAAGTTCCGCCTTCAGCACCAGGCTGTCACCGGTTTCGTAAATGTCCACCGGCGGAACCCAGGCATGCTGAGCCGGTTCCTGCTGATCGCCAAAAGCGCGGGCAAAGGTGTCATTGAAAAGCTGGTTAAAACGGTCCTGGGTTACAACCAGGTCTCGAAACGGTTCCCATCGTGTAATCGACATTGCAACTGACCTCCTAGTCTTCATGAAATATGTTAGTCAATTAGAATAATAAAACCTTAGTGTAATGCTGTCAAGTATTTTTATATATAACATTTTCATTAACTTAAAAAGTTAATTTTTAAATCTTATTGCTCAAATACGTAGCCATCGGCATCCCACTGTCTGCTAATTGTTAGATGAAAGATGGTTGCCGCCCTGCGTTACAGACGCCGTGCCAAGCATGAACGCAACGGAAAATCGGCGGCCCTTCGGGTTCTTACCCAGGTAAGAATCTCTGTCGGAACCGGAAGCGGTAAGAAGCGCTCGCCGCAGTCGGTCTCGGGATAGAACGGCCGTTTCCATCAGAGTAACAGGCGACGCTTGAATGAAGGCCGAATGCGCCTGCAGCCATTTCGTGATAAACTCCCTCTCATTATTGCAAGTCAATCTGGGGCCTGGGGAGGTAAGCGATGAAGCGGAATTTCAAGGCAGCCGCCGCGTTGCTGGTTCTGGCGCTGGTGGTTCCTTTATTGAGCCAATGTTCTTCAGCCGACACGGCCGCTCCGGCCGGCAAGGCGGAAGCCAAAGCCACGGCGAGCGCTCCGGAGCCCGCCACGCTGGGGGTGGGTGACAAGGCGCCGGACTTTACCCTGCCCGACCAGAACGGCAAGCCGTACAGCCTGAGCCAGTTCCAGGGCAAGGAAAACGTGGTGCTGGCCTTCTACGTTCTGGCGTTCACAGGCGGTTGAACGAAGGAATTACAGGCGTATCAGTCTGATCTCGCCAAATTCAAAGAAACGAATACTCAGGTGCTGGGCATCAGCGTGGACAGTTCGCCGGCCAACAATGCCTTTGCCAAGCAGATTGGCGTGACCTTCCCGCTGCTCAGCGATTTCAACCGCACGGTTTCCAGGGAATACGGAATCCTCAACACGCAGCACGGCTTCGCCAACCGCACCACCTTTGTGGTGAATAAAGAGGGCGTCATCACGCACATTGACAAGGACCGGGAAGCGCTGGATCCGACCGGCGCCCACGACGCCTGCAGCCTGATGGCGCACCGCGAGGCGGAAAAGAAGAAGTAACCGGGCCGAAGGTGGCGTGGCTAATTACGGAAAGTCAGGATGACACTGAACATCGGAGACGCGGCCCCGGATTTTGACTTGCCCGATCACGCGGGACGGCTGGTTCGGCTCGGCGATTTCCGGGGCAGGCGCAGTGTTGTCCTGGCTTTCTACGTTTACGCCAACACACCGGGCTGAGCGCAGGAGCTCAAGGCATACCAGGATGGTCTTGCCGGGTTCGAAAAGACGGGCGCCCAGGTTCTGGGCATCAGCGTCAACAAGCCCGAAGCCAACCGCACCTTTGCGCAGAAACTGGGACTGACGTTTCCCCTGCTGTGTGACACGGAAAAGAAGGTTTCCCGCCAATACGGCGTGCTCAGCTTTTTGCGTGTCGCCCGCCGCACCACTTTTGTAATTGATCCGCAAGGCGTCATCCGCCACATCGACCGCGGCAGCCAGGCCATGAATCCTGCCTCAGCCCAACAGGCCTGCAAGTTACTCGCCCCTGGTTAGGGCTGATAAGTTAAGTTGAAACCGGCTAAGTAGATAACGCTAAAGTAAGATTGCCTTTAATTGCGGCAGCGGCGATTCAATCCAGCCTATTTCTGCAGCGAGGAAAGCTGGTTGAGCGTCTGGCCGAGCTTCTTGATTTCGTCGCCGTAGCCGGCCCAGTCACCTTGCTTCAACAGTTGCAGTGCGCGCTCGTACTGCTGATTGGCCTGTTGGGTGAGCGCTTTGAACTGTTCCAGATTAGCGGATGGGGCGGCGCCGGGCCCAACGCCCTTCACCGGAGTAACCAGCTTTTCTCCCTTGACCGATGGTATCAGCGTTGGCAGCGTCTGGCCGGTTTCCGTCGAGATGGCAGTGCCGAAAATCTGGCTGAGCGCGTCATCAAGCGTCGGGGCCATCACCACCTGGTCCGAGTAGGCCACGATCACGCGTTTCAACTGAGGCAGCGCGCCGCCCGATTCCGCCGCAAGGTAAAGCGGCTCGATATACATGACAGCGTTGGCCACGGGAATCACCAGCAAGGTGCCGCGAATGACCGACGATCCCGCCTGGCCCCACAGCGTGAGCTGCTGGGAAATGGTGGGGTCCTGGTCAATGCGCGATTCGATCTGCTGCGGCCCGTAGACCAGCTTCTGCTTGGGGAAGGTGAAGACGGTGACCTTGCCGTAGTTCGGCGCGTCGCAGCGTGCGGCCATCCAGGCGATCATATTGTTCTTGCGCGCGGGCGTGAACGGCACCATCAGGATGAATTCTTCCTGCGTCCCCACTTCCGGCAGCTTCATGATGGTGTAATAGGGCGTCATGGGAGTTGCCGGGCCGCGGGCGGCGCTGCGGGCCACCCGCCACAGGTCTTCCTTGTTAAAGAAAACGCGCGGGTCCGTCATGTGGAAGACGGCGTATTTGGCCGCCTGCACGCTGAAAAATGCTTCCGGATAGCGAATATGTGCCCGAAGGTCCGCAGGCATCTGACTGAGAGGATGAAACACGCCGGGGAAAATCCGGGAATAGACTTGGATCAGCGGATCGGTGTCATCCGCAATGTAATACCTGACCTTGCCTGTGTATGCGTTGATGGTGGCCTTCACCGAGTTGCGGATGTAGTTTCCCATATCGCTGGTGGGGTCGGAATACGGGTAACGGTCGGAAGTGGTGTAGCCATCAAGCATCCAGTAGAGCGATCCGTTGTCAGACACCACCATGTATGGGTCTGAATCGAACTGCAGGAAGGGGGTCAGCCGCTGGGCGCGCTGGATGATCTGCCGGTAGATCATGACGCGGCTGGTGTTCTTGATGTCGGTTGAAAACAGGATGTTCTTCTGCCCGAATTTCAGCGCGAAAAGCAGGCGACGCCAGAAGTTGTCAATGGGAATTCCGCCCGTGCCCGTGTAAGTGCTGTAGACGTCATGGTCGCCTGCGGGATAGTCAAACTCCTGCTGGTCGGTATCGACAAAGCAGTAATTGTTGGGGACTTCGCCGTAATAAATCTCCGGCCGCGTAATCTTGAGCGGGATGGAGGAGACCGGCGGGACATCCTTGATGAAAAATACCGGCAGGCCGTCGGGCGTGAATTCATTCACCGGGCCCATGCAAAGGCCGTAGCCATGCGTATAAATCAGGTGCTCGTTGATCCAGTTGCGGCTGGGCAGGCTGGAAGAAGACAGCTCGCGCGGTGAGAGCGATACCTGGCGGTAGACTCCGCCGATGTGGTAGCGGTCATTGTCAATATTCACAAAGTCGTAGTAAGTGCGGATTTCCTGAAGCTGGCCAAACGTGGTGAGGAGCGGCTTGTGGTCCCACAAGCGAACGTTCCGCATGGTGGCCTGGTTCTCCATGATGGTCGCCGCCGTCAGGTCCGTTGCGGCAGTAAAATGGTGTTCCTGGAAGCGGTCGAGCGCATAGGCCTGGCGCGTGAACTTGATAGCGTTGGCGATGTAGGGCCGCTCCTTGTCCAGTTCATTCGGCGTGACCACAAAGTGCTGGACGATTCCCGGATAAATGCTGGCCCCCAGAATGCCCACAGCCGCCAGGGCCAGCACACTGTATATTGCCGGCCTCAGCCGTCCTCGCAGTGCCCCGAACACAAGAGCCAGCGCCGTCAGCACACAAAGCGCCAGCAGCAACTTCAGGACCGGCAACGTGGCGTGGACATCCGTGTAGCCGGCGCCATAAACCAAGCCGCGCGACGAATACAGCAGGCCGTACATTGCCAGGCGCGCGCGGTAGGCCAGCAGCAGAAACAGCAGCGATCCCAGCGCCATCAGGTGCGCACGAGCAGCCGGAGCGACATTCGGGCCCCGCGGGGTTACCCAGACTCCGCCTTCCAGCAGATAGACAACCACCGCACCCAGCAGCGAGCAGATCAGGATCACCAGTCCCAGATGAAAAAGGAACCAGTGATAATTCAGATGGAACAGGTAAAAGCCCAGGTCGATGTGGAAGATCGGGTCGGTCTCGTGCATGGGGACCGAGTGTTGCGCCAGCAGATAGTCCTGCCAGTGAAATGCCGACCACTGACCCACGGCGTAGCCCACCAGCAACACGCCCAGCCACACAAACCAGCGGAAGGCCTCCGCAAAACGGTCGAGCCCCGGCAGTTCAATGGCTCCGTGGAGAACACGGTAGCCGTAACGCGACGCAATGGTTCGCGCCACATAAACGTTGAGGCCCGCCAGCATGATGAAACCGATGCCGCCCAGGCCGCTCAGGCCAATCTGAGCAAAAAGAATGTTCTTATAAATGACGCGGTAGCCCTGCGTGCCAAACCACAGCCAATCCACTAGCAGGTTCACGCCGTCGGTTAACAAAGGTGCAATTACGAGGAGCAGTAAGATTCCTGCAACGATGAGACGGTTAATGCGATCCTGTTTCAAGGCAAATCTCCGCCGTTATCTTCACACACCCAAGCCCCTGTGTCAAAAGGCTTTGCTAATGATACGGCAGCCGGATCTTTCCTGTCACGGGGCAATCCAGTGGGTCCGCTGGAA
>JAJYJL010000672.1 GCA_021789565.1 Acidobacteriota bacterium | reverse complement strand
ATACGGCATAAGGGATCTCTCCGAGCGGCACAGGCACCGCTATGAATTCAACAACAATTACAGGGATGCGCTCTGCGGGCAGGGCCTGGCCATCAGTGTAGGAGCACTAGAAATGATTCGATCTATGGAGGAATTTGCGTCGGCGTTCCATTCCGCGCGGTGTGTTTCGACTCCGCTCATTGCATTGCGAACCGCAGACCCGGCGAGTTCAACGCGCTTCCTCAGCGAGGCCCTCAAGCAGGACCGCGAGCTGACTCCGATTATTGGATGGGACGTGATGCGGGGCCTCTACGCCATCAACAAGGAAAGCAGCGACGAATCGGCACGAATCCTAGGTGACCGTGAAGCCGCAACGGTGGGGCCCGCGGATGCGTTGCTCATGGCTCGCCAGCTTTCTGAAGATGCAGTACTGATTTACGCGAACGCGCACCGGTTCTGGAATGAATCGAGCGTCATGCAGGCGATCTGGAATCTCCGCGATGCTTTCAAGGCGAACGGTCGGATGCTGGTACTGCTGACATCCCCCGGCGCCACTCTGCCAGCGGAACTCGCGCAGGACGTGTTCATCCTCGATGAGCCATTGCCATCCGAGGATGACCTGAAGCGGATCGTGCGGGCAACATTCAAGGACGCGGGCTTTGACGAGCCTGACAGCGCACTTATGACCGGCGCCGTGGATGCATTGATTGGCCTCGCGGGCTTCCCGGCCGAGCAGGCGCTCGCCATGTCGCTGGTCTACGGCGAACTCGATCCGGAAGACCTCTCGGAGCGAAAGCGGCAGATGATCGAACAGACGCCCGGGCTCTCCGTCTGGCGTGGCGGTGAGACATTCGATGGGTTGGGCGGGCTCGATAACGTCAAGCAATTCCTGGGGGAGGTGCTCGCCGGCGTTGATCCGCCACGGGTGATCGTCTTCATCGATGAAATTGAAAAGGCGTTTGCAGGAACCAGGACGGACCTCTCGGGCGTGAAGACCGAAATGGCCGGCACGATGCTCACCTGGATGCAGGACCACGAGGCAGACGGCCTGATCTTCATCGGTCCGCCCGGGAGCGCGAAGAGTGCGACGGCAAAGGCTACGGGCGCCACGGCAGGCATTCCGACGATTGCGTTTGATTTGACGGCCATGGAGAGTTCGCTCGTGGGAGCATCGGGAGAGCGCTTGCGGACCGCGCTCAAAGTTGTGGAAGCCGTCTCCCAAGGAAGGACGTTGTTTATCGCCACGTGCAACTCCATCACCAGCCTGCCGCCGGAACTGAGGCGGCGCTTTACGCTCGGCACGTTCTTCTTTGACCTGCCCACGACCGAGGAGCGAGAGGCGATCTGGGAAATCTATTTGAAGAAGTATGGGGTGTCTGGCGACTTGCCAAATGATTTCGGCTGGACTGGCGCGGAAATCAAGGAGTGCTGCCGGAAGGCGCATCGCTTGAAGATGAGTCTGATAGCTGCCGCACAGTACACCATCCCGGTTTCGCGGTCGGCGGCTGACCAGATCAAGGCTTTGCGGCAGATGGCCTCTGGGAAATTCCTCAGTGCTTCGAGGTCGGGCGTTTACCGGTACGAAGATGAAGCGGAAGGCCCCCCGCGGCGCATGATCCGGCGAAACGAACCTCTTGCCATTCTGACACCACCAGTCGGCGAAGCATGAATCTCCCTGCCTAAGCACCGGCAAGCCGACAATTCGTCCGTACTACCGTTCCTTCCATTTGGAGATTATCTATGGCAACAGCACCGTTGATCCAAGACATTGAAAATCCGGGAGAAGACCTTGTCCGCAAGACTGTTTTCGTCAAACTGCGCTTGGGCCTTCCCGGCAACAGCCGCAAGGTGAGTTCCGCGCAGGTCGAGGTGGATGCTGATAAGCGGCTCGTGAAGGTCAGCAAGACACTTCTCGACTCGCCGGAGCTTGAAGCCGTGCGCCGATTGGACGGCGAGATTCGGCGCTATCTCTACGGCGTGTGTCTGCCGTTCGAGCCGGGAATCCACTTGCTCCCGATCCCCTTGATCGAAACCGTGAACGAAAGTCTTCGTGAATTTGCGGCAAAGCGGCAAGATTTAGTGGAAGTGTTTCTCGCCGCCTATCCGCGGCTTTGCGCGGAAGCGGCGTCCCGGTTGCGCACCCTCTACAATCCGCTGGATTATCCGCCGGCTGAGGAAGTTCGCTCAGAATTCAGCGCGACTTGGCAATACGTCAGCTACGGTGTCCCGGAGCAGCTTCGGGAAGTCTCGGAGCGCATGTTCCAGGACGAGCGGGAAAAGGCGGCGCAGCGGATGTCGGAAGCTTATACCGAAGTTCGCCAAGTGCTGCGCGAGGCCATGGTTGAGTTGGTCGCGCATCTGCGGGACCGGCTCACCGACCAGCCGGACGGTACGCCCCAGCGGCTGCGGGAATCCACGGTCCAGAAGTTGAGAGAATTCCTGGACACGTTCGATTTCCGCAACGTCACAAATGACGAGGAACTGAAGGACCAGGTCGAACGGGCGCGGGCACTACTCGCCGGAACGACTACCGATGCGATCCGCAATACGGCTGAACTGCGTTCGCGCGTCCGGGCGGGCATTGGCGCGATTGCAGCGAATTTGGAAACGATGGTGTCGGATCGCGTGGGCCGCAAGTTCCGCTTCACGTCCCGAGGTGATGAATGACGCGACTGGTGGATCGCCGGAGACGGCTGGCGTTGGAAACCCCCTTCTTAATCGGAAAGCGGCCCCTCGTTGTTCATGTCGAGCCCTGGGGACTTCGCCTTCGTCCGAAGGGGCATCGCCAGAGTCTCCTTATCACGTGGGCGCAGGTCTGGAATCGGGCCGCAATCATAGCTGCGGAACAGGAACGCGCACATCGCACGAACAAGGGTTCGATGAAAGGAAATGCTCTCAAGAGAGGAGTTGAAAAATCATGAGCGTCAACAAGGTGATATTGATAGGCCACGTTGGAAAAGATCCAGCCGTGAAGTACCAGGCGTCCGGCGCCGCAGTTTGCCGGTTCTCGCTGGCCACGAACGAAACGTTCAAGAACAAGGCCGGCGAGGTTCAAAAGAGGACAGAGTGGCACTCGGTAGTCGCATTCGGAAAATTGGGCGAGATTTGCGGTGAATACTTGACCCGTGGCAAATCTTGCTATGTCGAAGGAGCCATTCGCACTGGAAAGTGGACCGACCGCGGCGGCAACGAGCGAAAATCGTACGACATCATTGCCCATTACATGCAGATGCTTTCCCCATCTGCGAATGGCAACGGCGCCAAGCCGAAAGCTGCTCCGCCCACTCAACCGTCCGAGCCTCACGAAGAGGACAATCCTTTCCGCGAGGACGATCCGAGTGAAATTCCATTTTAACTCAGAGGTTAAACGTCGCCACCGGCTTTGTGCGGGCAAATCCTTTAGTACCAAATGGCCCGTGAACATTAGCTGCGCCGTATACCCGACGTGTCGAGGCACCTCAGCTAGAAAACCCGGCGGAATTTGGCCATCAGATTATCCGAGGGGCGTACACGCGCATACCGATTGAGCAAGAGTAGGTTTTCTTCTGTGGTCCCATCTGTTTCTCTGCGCGTGTACTTGTGGTCTCCGGTCCGAGACACGGCCGTCCCTTTTCCACGGCCTATGTACTCGGAGTGAAGAATCACAATTGCCACATGGTCATGCCTGTAAACCTCTTCCTCAACTTCGTTTATCAAGGCGCTGAGATTCCGTGCCTTCCAGAAAACTATTGGGTCGAGAATAAGGATTGCATTCATAGCATGACGTGGTAGCTGCCTCTGCTCCTTCTCGATCTTTTGCCTTATTCTTTCCACTTCGTTCGTTCTCACAGGTGGTCCCAAGGTCGCACAATACTCCCCATCCGGCATGCCTAATTGTCTACACCAATCATCAAAAAGGCTCCTTTGACGCGTGTGGCAAAACACAAGGTCGATGGTCCCTTCCTCATGAAACTGCAAGATCGTTTCTTCTGAGACCGCCCGTCTGGCAAGGTCTCCGATTGAGCCTAGTATTTCCTCTAGGTGTGGTTCGGATGGTGTCTTATACAAACGCCCGGCCCATCGGAGGTCAAGGCCGCCGCGTTTATTGTAAAGGTCGATTACAACGGCATTCAGAAGATTCCCGATCTTCTGAGCGGCATCCTCCGCCTCACGCTCTCTCCGCGCACTACTCTGTACCGCCACCTCTAGGAATACGCTCTCCGCAGTCTGCGCATCATCGAGCCTAATGTCGGGCTGTTTCTGGCCGTCTTGGACAGGCATTGTTGGCTCGAAGCGAGCCTGGAACCCTTCACGCACAAGTTCAGCAGCAGATTTGATCACGAGAGCGTCGTGTCTGAACTGGGCGCGATCATGGAGTCTCGCCACGATCCTGTTAAGATTTTCGCTTCCTTCCAGAGTCCTCAAGTACCCAGCAAAGCGCGTTAGATCACGGCGGGAGGACGGCGCGTAGTTCGCCAGTAAGTGCAGTATCGGATGGCTTGCGACGGGTGGGTTTGGGGCGGCTCTCGACAAGAAATCATTGCCAAGTACAGTTTGCAAATACTGTAACGCTTCTTTCGCTTGGCGCCGTTCTGGCGCGTTGAAGCCCTCCATCTTTTCAACGCCTTCGATATGATGTTTCCACTCTAGGAATTTCACCGGCAACTCTCCCCCATGGTCTCGTGGCGAAGAGAGGCTACCAACGTTACCAAGTCGGCTTCGTCACTTTCCTTCGTATCTCTGGAGGAAGGATATAGCTCGACGTTTCGGTTTTCAACTCGTGACCCAATGGAGATAAGTTCCTGGCCTGGAGCTTTGCGACTTGGCGTAGATTTGCTTTTCCCACCTCGCAACAAGTACCTACGAGACCCACAACGGAGGTGAATTCAATGAATCAGTCCGTCAGCTCGGGCACGGGTCAGCCCGTCGAGGCCTTGCTTGCCCAAGCCCGCACCCAAATCGTGAAATACCTGCCGCGACATCTTGACGCCGACAAGATGATTTTCGTCGCGCTCGAAACCGTTCGCGCAGATTCGTTTCTGCGTCAATGCGAGCCGCTGAGCATCGTTCAGTCGGTGCTCGAAGCTTCGCAACTTGGATTAATGCTCGGCAACAAGCTCGGCCACGCTTACCTTGTGCCGCGGCGGGATAAGAAAGCCAACAACATTCTGAAGTGCCAACTCCTTATCGGCTACCGCGGTTTTATTGCGCTTGCCCATCGCACCGGCAAGGTATCGAGCATCTATCCAGCAATTGTTCATAGTGGCGACCAATTTTCGTTGAAGCTCGGCACCGGCCGACAACTCGTCCACGTCCCGGTTCTCGATCCGGCCAAGCGCGGCGACTGGATTGGCGCATACGCTGTCGTCGAGTTTCGCGATGGCCGCACTGATTTCGAGTGGATGACTCGCCAGGAGATTGAGAAGGTCAAGCAGTGCTCGGACTCGGCGAGCGAGGCATGGAGCCCCTGGCGGCGCTTTGAAGACGAGATGATCAAGAAGAGCCCCATCAGGCGAATGGCCAAGCGGTGGTGTCTTTCGAG
>JAJYJL010000671.1 GCA_021789565.1 Acidobacteriota bacterium | reverse complement strand
CCTCCCGGAAGCGGCGCTTACCCAGGAGATCCCGGAAGGCTCTGCCCAGGTAAACTCTCAGCTCGGGCGAGGCGTCGCGGAGTTCTTGATCCAGCTCGGGACGCCCATCCACCAGGGCGATGATGTACTCCAGATCCCTGCTCGCCACGTAGTCGCCGCCGCCCCTCGTCGGGTCCACGAAGGCGGCGTACTTGGTCGCGAGGAAGGCCGCCGCAGAGACGAGGCGGATGGTGAGCCCCTCGGCGATGTCCACGGCGCGTGCGCTCCTCAGGACCTCCGGGTACCAAGGGTTGGAGAAACCCAGGACGCTCGCATCACCGGGCATGATGTCCACCTTGATGCCCTTCACGATCCACCGGCAGAGAGGCGCCCCTTCAGAAGTATCGTTGCGGAAGCCGCGCTCTCTCAGGGCCGCTTCGAATGCGTAGAATCTGGCCCTGGATTGGGCTTCCACGACCACATCCACGTCCTTGGTCCCCCGGGCCGGGTGCGCCGCCGGGTCCGTCAGGAGCAGCGGCAGGACGGCTCCGCCCAGAAACACCACGTCCGTAAGGAGTGGACCGAAGGCCTGCGCTACGCGAACCAGCGCTTCGACGGAGGGCGGCACACCGCGGGTCATGGGCGCGCCAGCCGCTTGCGCAGCTCCTGGCGCGCGAAGGAGCGCACCCGGGCGCGCCCCCCGCGCAGGCCGTCCACCAGCGCGAGAAGGTCGTAGAGCGCGGCATCCTGCCGGGCCGCCCAAGGAGCCGAACGGTAGAGGGGCGAGAAGGCCTCTCCCCTCACCTTCCCCTCGGGGTCGGGCCATACGGGAGGGGGTTGGTCCGTCGGGGCCAGAAGGTTCTTGAAAGCGGGCGCCGCCTCGGCCGTGGGCATGCCCCGTGTGAGGGCGCCCCGGTCGGGGACGAACACGCACGGCACCCCGTGAAGGACGAACTCGATCAACAGGCTCCCCGCGGGCCTGGGCCCCTCGGACTCCTGGATCAGCAGGCGAGCCGCCAGCGCCCGCTTCAATCCGCTGCTCACCTCGCCCTGGCTGAATCCCAGCTCCGAGGCGAGCTGGACCTGCGTCCAGGGCTTCCCGCCGAGGGCCGCCAGCTTCAGAACAAGCAGGACATCCTGGGGTTTGAGGATCATCGCCGCCTCCGCACCGGGCCACCGGCTATCGCATATCGCGATATGCGATAATTATGGCCCGTGCCGGCTGGCCCGTCAAGCCCGGCCATTCGGATTTGCCCGTTCGTGTGCCATCTTTCAGAAGAGCAGGAAGGTGCGCTGTTCGACATAGTCGCCGCTTGCCTGCGCGCGGCGCGCAGGCAGGTACGGCATGCCATCGTCCCGGAGGACGTTGCAGTAGTTCCAGAGTTTCTGGACGATGGAGGAGGGACTCATTTCACTTCTTCTTCACAGCATTCGACTTTTCTGCGTGGCGCTTCCTCCACTCTGCATTTGCCCATTCGTGCCACGACTGAAAACCGAGATGAAGTTGTTGCGTTGCATCCGCTAGAGCAGGAAGATCGGAATAGTCGAAACTTCGCTTGTTGAACGCTTCATAAAGGCCACCCCTACCTTCCCAGCAATCAAAGATTCCTCGTGACGAAAAGAGCTCGATTCCTGTTAGGACAACCACCGGACTGTAGGGAGTTCCATGGAGTCGCTTCTTTCGCTCTGCGCGTGCCAAACCACCGATCATCTTAAGTTCTGCCTTTTCTAGCGTCTCGTTAAGCGTCGCGAAAACCAATACCGAACCCCGAAATGATTCGGCCAAGTCCTTCATACGGTCGGCATCTCGCTTCTCGAAGCGGTTGAAGCTCTTGCACTCTGCATGTAGAACCTGTGTCCCCGTTTCTCGCCAATTTGACCGCTTATAGAGGCACGTAAGGTCTGCCTCTAACACCTTCCCATCCTTCTCTGCTTTGTAGCTGAAGAGCGGGGTGATCCCGCAGTTATGATCTCTGCTTAGAAACTTGAGTGTAAGCAGGACAGTAAAGGACCCTTGTGCAATTGAGCTCGCAAATGGTCCGTGAGCTCGGTAGGTCCACTCGACATCTCTTGGGGATTCTTGCGGAGGCTTAAACTCCGAAAGGCAGAAGCGACAGGTCAATTCATACTCAAGTGCGTTCAATTCATACCAGTTATGGCGAGTACATATTGGACATTGTATTTTTGCACCCAGGCGAAGCGCGTTTGACTCAAGTAGCCTTTCAAGGAATCGTTCGCTTGCACAAGGGTCCTTAGCGAAATACAGGTTGTCGTCTGATATGACTTTCTTTAGCCTACCAATTACAGCTTGCCGAGGGATGCCAGCTGCCTTCTCCAGCTCCCCCAATAAGGCGATGACGCCTCTGTGAGCAAGCCACGAAGTGCCACACGATCCGCCAAGTTGCTTGATCAACTGTGTCGCAATACGCCCTGGCCCCGATAAGGAGACCTTCCAACCTCGTTCGCGAAACCACTCAGTCATCACTGACTCTGCGCGCGGGAATTCCAAGAAGAATAAGTCGTCTTCTCGATGCGCTAGAAAAGCTGGCCCAAACCTTGAAAATCGCCAATTATGATACCCGAATCGCCCGATCGCAGATGAAAGCTCGTGCGTTCCTTCGGGGATCACCTCGGCCATCGGCTCTTTGAAACCAAAAAATCGGAAGCTAAATTCATTAGCGAACCTTGGCTTACCTGAATACTCACGAAACAACTCGATCTTCGGATTCAGCGAGCGCAAATCAAGCCGCGCCTCGCCCTCTGAAATTCGCCGTTCTTCCTCGTAGGAATAGGGAAAGACGATTCCCTCTGATGCATTTTCTCGGGCCCAGGCATCCCACAATCTTGGGTACCACCATCTCAGTAGATACTTTCGTCGATACTTTTCTTCCGCATTCTTGATATTCAGCGATTCACAGAATGCCTCTACCGCCTCCTCAGTAAGACTCCTGGACCGCTGCACGGTCGTCTCATAGAACATATCGGGATTGGTGCGGTAGGGGCGGCAATTGTCCTCGATTACTTCGCGCGCGACATTTCTTACTGTTTCATTGTCAGAGACTTGTATCGGTATTGGTATTACGTAGTATCCTGCGGCGCGAAGGTTCCAGAAGTCAATAATGTCTTGCGGAGAAGTTGCATCACAAACAAATAGCACGGCATCGCGGAGTGGCCTCTCATCTAGTGACCACATAGACAGGTGTCGAGGGAACATACGACTTGGTTGCAACAATTCCATAAAATTCGCTAGCGTCGCCCTCACTCGCGTTACACCTGGTGTACGGGATAGCTCTGCATCGAAAATCGGCTGCGCATCTACGGGCAAGACGCCAAATACGCTCGCAAGAAATGTCCTGTGAGCGCGGGGCAATTCAGGTATGGCGATGTGAAGATCGTCGTTCCGCTTGTATTTCATCTCCTTCTTCAGGAAGTCTCTCAGCAGCTCTATTAATCCGACTCCATATCGCGGTGTTGCCGTTTTACTGATGTCGCCAAGCAAGTCGGTTTCTTGCACCAGATCTCTGTTCCCGATCTGATACGAGTTCTTTGCACACCGACCAACTGGAACAACTAAGTCTGGGTCAAATCCATCCAGATAGCCATTAATGATGTCCGCCGGCCGTGGCAGCCGAGCCACCTTCGGGTGGTCCCATTTTGCAGGCGTACGACGGTAAACGGGAATAATTGGGTTATAGCTCCCAGCCCATAGAAAGGTGGTGAGTTCGATAGCGTGGTATAAACCCGTTCTATCGGCTGGATCGACAAGGAACGCGACCCTAATCGGCCTTACTCGAATCGTGAACGATCCCCATGCCATTAACGCTGCCCCTGAGCGACTTTGATTTCGTTACCTGCTGAAGCTTCGAAGGCACCAGAAAACGCATTCGCTACAATCGAATGCCGCAAACGTTGAGCTCGTTGGAGGTTCGCGTCCACCTGATACCCTGTTTTGCACAATAGTGAGAGGCGTTGGTTAGCCTCGGCGACAATCCAGCGTTGTTCAGTGGGGGGCGGGAATGGAACTCGGAGAGCACGGATGACTGAGAGATTCAGATTCGGTTGTACACCACCTGCCGCGACTTTTCGCGTTTCTTCGTAGTTACAATCAAGGAATAGTCTTAGCAACGTCCTGACGCGCTCATCGCACTGCAAGGCTGCGAGCGCTTGATTGGTTGCTGCCGAGATTCGTAACTCGGAGCATTTTCCACGAGTCTTTCCTTCTCCGTACATAGCGACTAACAATGTACCCGGTGGATATATAGTAAGGTTATTTTCGGCCAGGGCTTCCTTCGTCACGAACTCGGTTGCCTGATCTACCAACGCGCTATTCACTACAGCGCTCGTGACCCAAGGTATGTCGCCATCGTAGTATCGGGATCGGCCACGCTTAGGTGTGGCCCCCGTGCCAACCTCCGCTAATTGATCGACATTTGCCCACACCCACCCGTCCGGTAACTCGGGGAGCTTGGTGGTGTCGGGTGTGGCTGGCTCTTTGTATTTGGCCTTCCACTGGTCGTCTTTGGGGGTCTTGCCCTTGGCTTTCATTTTGGCGAGTTCGGCTTCTTCCCATTTGGCGCGGCGCTCGGCGAGGATGCGCTTGAGGAGTTCGCTGGCGGGTTCGACGTCTGGGTGGTCTTTGCGCCACTGCTCGGTGAGCTTGCCTTCGACGGCGGCCTTGAGGACGGCGGCCTTGTAGCGCCTGAGGTTGGCCTGGGCGCGCTTGAGGCTGGCGACGGCCTCGTCCAGGCGCGAGAACTGCTTTTCGATCTCGGCGACAATGCCGTCCTGTATGTCTCTTGGTGGGACAGATATTTCATGCTCAAGAATGTGCCGCTTAGAGATCCCAGGGATATCACCAACAGCGCCCTTTAAGATTTCTTGCACTGTTTGCCGCAATGAATGCTCTACGAACCTTGGGGAGAGTTCTTTCACCGGCTCAAATGCGTAGATGTCGCGTCCGATGGCACCTGCGTGGCCAGGAAAGATCTTCCCGACTCCAGCACCCTTGACGGTGATGAAGATGCATCCATCTGGAACCATGCGTCGGGGGTCAGTAGTCCACTTGTTGATCACAATCTTATGACCATCCCATTGCTCTGGCCCGGTCATATAAGGCACCCCCTCACCCTTGATATTGACGGTGCCAGAAGGTGGCGACTGTCCACAATAGAGAGTACCCAGATCAGCGACCTTGATTCTGGGAGTCATGGAAGGCATGGCCTTGCCGCTCACGCCACCAACCCCTCAGTGAGCTGTTGGAGGATCGGCTCGAGCTTTTCGCCGAAGAGCTGATAGGCCTTGCCGAGTCCACCCTCCTGGGCAAAAGGCGAATAGTCGAAGTCCTGGGTCTCGATGGAGGGGCTGCCGGCGATGTGGTCCTTGATCATGCGGAGCCACTTCATCTGGTCATCGGTGAAGATAGTGCCGGCCTTGGCCTGCTCATCGAGCCAGCGCTGGAAGTTGCTGTCGACAAGATCGGGATAGGGCACGAGTTCGTCGCGCTGGCGAAGGGCGAAACGCAC
>JAJYJL010000670.1 GCA_021789565.1 Acidobacteriota bacterium | reverse complement strand
TCAACGCCAACCGGACCTATTACCTGACGCGCTCACAACCACCGTTTCTGACTTCGATGATCCGGGCGGTTTACGATGCCGAGAAAGCCAGGGGTCAGGCGGACCCTGCCTGGCTGCGGAAGGCCTATGACCATGCCGTCAAGGACTACCGGTTCTGGACATCACCTCCTCACCTGGCCGGATCGACGGGCCTTTCACGATTTTACGGGTTGGGTGAGGGCCCGGTTCCTGAACTCGGTCCCTTCACCGACCAGTATTACGAAGCGGCCGCCCACTATTTTCTGCTTCATCCGGAGGGCAGCAAGCCTTATCTCGAGCTGGTTCAAAATGGCAAGAACGGCTCGAAACCAAATGTAATGGGGCCGGAATTTTCTCTCAATCTGAAATACAGCACCAAGAAGAAAAAAACTAAGTTGCAGAAAGATACTCTCGACAGATTCGCCCTCACGCCCAGGTTTTACAAGGGCGACCGAAGCATGCGCGAGTCGGGGTTTGACGTCTCTTTTCGCTTTGGCCCGTTCGGAGCAGCTACGCCGGACTTTGCGGCAGTGGGGCTGAATTGCCTGCTTTACAAATCAGAAGAAGACCTGGAGTGGATGAGCAATCGGCTGGGCATGAAAGATGAAGCTTTGGAATGGATGAAACGGGCCGCAACCCGCCGCAAGGAAATCAACCAATATCTGTGGAGCCGCACCTACGGGCTCTATTACGATTACGATTTCAAGCTGGGAACCCAGTCCAGGTATTCCTACGCGACCACTTTTTATCCTCTCTGGGTGGGCCTGGCCACACCTGAGCAGGCCAGGGAGGTGGTCAAAAATCTGACGGCATTTGACCGCCCCGGTGGGATCGTAATGAGCATGGTGAACACCGGCGCCCAGTGGGACGCTCCCTATGGCTGGGCGCCCATTCAGTTGATCGCCATCGAGGGGCTGCGGCGTTACGGGTACGACGCGGAGGCCAATGGCATTTCACTTCAATTCCTTTCCATGGTGCTTGATAACTTCCGCAAGGACGGGACTATCTTCGAAAAATACGACGTGGACAACCGGACTTCCGCAACCAGTATCCAGGTGGGATATAAAACCAACGTGGTGGGCTTTGGATGGACCAACGGGGCGTTTCTGGCGCTTTACAACGCCTTGCCGAAAGCTGCACAGAAACGACTGGCCCAGGAATAACGCCCGCTGATCAACGGGAAATCACGGGCCAGACTTTCCTGCTACAAGCAGCGGGATAACCTCACGGGCCGACGACGGGATTCGTCAGCGTCCCCAGTTTTTCAACCGTAACACTGGTGGTGTCCCCCGCCTTCAAAAATACCTGAGGCTTGCGAAAGACTCCGACTCCGGGCGGGGTGCCCGTGGAGATCAGGTCGCCCACTTCCCAGGTGGCCGACTGGGAGAGATAGCTGACCAGATAGGGCACGCTGAAAATCAGGTTGGAAGTGTTGGAATCCTGCATGGTTTCGCCGTTCAGGGTGAGCGAGATGCGCAGGTTGTGCGGGTCCTTGATTTCATCCCGCGTGACGATCCAGGGGCCGGTTGGAGCAAACGTGTCACAACTCTTGCCGCGGTACCACTGGCCGTCAGAAAACTGCAGGTCGCGCGCGCTGACGTCATGCAGAATCATGTAGCCTGCGACGTAGTCGTAAGCTTTCTCCTCAGGAATACGGCTCCCTCTCTTTCCCATCACGACAGCAAACTCCGCCTCGTAGTCCACCTGGGAAGAATTGGGCGGCAGATGAATGGGATCGCCCGGCCCGCAAATCGTGTTGCCGGATTTGAGGAAGAAGATCGGCGACTTTGGAGGCTCGTGGCCCTGCTCGCGCGCGTGATCAGCATAGTTCAAGCCAACACAGGTGATCTTGCCCGGCTTGGGGATGGGAGCCAGAAGCCGTGCGTTGGAAAGGGAAGTAAAGAGCCCCCGCGGCGCCTTTTTAGGATCGATGCCCCTGGCGAGTGAAGAGGTGACCGTCGCCAGGGATTTTCCCCAGGCCTGTCCGCGTCCGAGCAACTCGATCATTTCTTTGGGCGCGGCGCCGGCGTCTAGAACTCGCCGCGAGGCGTTTTTGAAGTTCGTTCGCTGCGCCAGATCACGCGGCACTCGCTTCTTCTTCAACAGTTCGATCGCCGGGCTCACGCCGATGATCCAACCATTAACAACCACTCCCAGGGCAGGCTGTTTGCCCGATTCATAAGCAACTAGTTTCACGGTTCATCCTTTCTGAATAGCAGTAAAAATCCTGGACGGCAGGCAGATCATTCTCCGGTCAGAAGAAAATGATAATAGCCTGAGCCAACGCTAAACTCAACGGCATGGGACGTGGCCTTCGCGGCCGTGATTCCCGGATCCCCGGGAACAAACTTGCCGTTTTCCCAAACCACGTGGTCGCCTTCCCGCACGGTCACCGTCGTCATGTCCTCTTCCTCGGGCACCACGATTCTGGCGTCGCTGTTAGCAGGGATCGTAACTTCCATCGCGATGGATCCGGTCCGATGTTTCCAGGAACAGGACACCTCTCCCCGCACGGTCTCGATGGAAGCACTGGCCCAGTGGAGGTCCTCAACCAGGCGGGGCTCCACCAGGATGTGCCGGTAGCCTTCCCCGTCCGCACCAAGGTTAATGCCCCCAAGAGCACGATAGAACCACGAGCCAATGCTCCCCAGCATGATGTGGTTGTGGGAATTCATGGAAGGGCCAATCTTGTCCTGCCACAGCTCCCACAAGGTGGTGGCGCCCTTTGAGATCATGTAGCCCCAACTGGGATAAGTGGTCTGAGTGGCCAGCTCATATGCCACGTCGTTATGTCCGTCGCGGGTCAGTACCGGTAGCAGATATTTGGCGCCGATAAAGCCTGTGGTGAGGTGCGTGTTGTGCTCGTAGACGATGTTGTTGTAGAGTTTGCCCATCACTCCGCCGCGGTCTTTTTCCGGGACCAGGTCCAGGAACAGGGGCATGGCCTGGGCCGTTTGGCTACCGTTCGCATATTCGCCGGTTTCGGCATTGAAAAACGTCTTGTTGAAGGCATCCTTGATTTGGCCGGCAAGCGCCGCGTAGGCGTCGGTGTCGCCGGTCTTCCCCAGAACCTTTGCAATGTCCGAGAGAATTCGCGTGTCGTAATAAAAGTACGAATCGGAAACCAGCGCGCCCGGAGTGTGCTTGATGGCAATCCAGTCACCGTAATAGCTGTAGCGGAGGACATTATCCTTCGCGCGGCTGCGCAGGAATTCAACATACTTCGTCAGCCCGTCATAGTTCTCCTGCAAAATGCGCTTGTCGCCGTACTGCTGCCACATGTACCAACAGATCAGCGGATAGGCGGTACCCCAGGCGGGGTCCGCAGGATACCTCCCGTATTTGTGCGGCACGGTGTCGGGAATTTCACCGTCGGGCTTCTGAGCATCGCGGATGTCGCGAACGAAGTTGGTGTAGAACGCCGCCATGTCAAAGTTCATCATGGCTTCTTCGGCTGAGACCTGGGCGTCGCCCATCCATCCCTGGCGCTCGTTGCGCTGATCGCAGTCAGTGGGAATGCTGTAAAGGTTTGAAAGTTGTCCCCAGCGAATGAGGTGCTGGATCTGGTTCAGTATCTCTTTTGATGCCACAAAACTTCCCGTGGTCTGCACGGCGCTGTTCACCACCCTGCCGCGGATGGAATCGAGGCTCGGGGTGCCGGGATATCCGGTCAATTCAACATAACGGAAGCCGTGATAGGTAAAGTGCGGTTCATATTTCTCAAGGCCGCTTCCCTTCAGGATATAAATGTCGCGGGCCTTGGCGCTGCGGATGTTCTGGCGGTTGATCATACCGTTCGGATAGATCAGTTCGCTGAAGCGGAGCCGGACGTTTGCGCCCCGCGGCCCGCGTACCCGCAATTGGGCCCAGCCGGCAAAGTTCTGGCCAAAATCGTAAACATAGACTCCCGGCTCCGGGTTCGTCATCGAGCGAGGGACCAGGGTGTCCGTCACGCGAATGGGCGGCATCATCTCCGCCGAGATGGCGCCCGCAGTGCCCTGCTCCTGCCGGGCCGCCGCCCATCCTGTGTCATTAAAGCCAGGGCGGTCCCAACCCGGTTTCGCCAGGCGTGCATCATACACCTCACCGTCGTAAACACTGTCGCTCACAACAGGCCCGGCAGCCGTCTTCCACGAGTGATCGCTTGAGATGCTGACCGTTTTCCCGTCCGCCAGCTCGATGTTCAATTGGAAAAGCAGCGCCGGCGACTTGTATTCGGGAGGGCCGCCCGCCCCCTGGGTTGCCCAGCCCCCACCCAGCATCACACCAATGGCGTTTGCGCCGTCCTTCAGATCCGAGGTTACGTCGTACGTCGAATAAAGCACGCGCTTCGGGTAGGTCG
Organism: Acidobacteriota bacterium; assembly: GCA_021789565.1. The sequence continues at coordinate 1,146 of JAJYJL010000670.1, read as the reverse complement.
TCCAGGCGGGATCGAGCACTTTGTCGCCGACCTTCTTTCCGTTGATGTGCAATTCGTAGTAGCCGAGCGCGGTCACATAGGCGCGGGCGCGGGCCACTTTGCCCGGCAGGCTGAATTCCTTGCGCAAAAGGCCGTCACCGCCAATCCATTGGCCTTTCCAGTCAGCCCGCTCCAGCAACCCCATTCCAAATTTTGCAGGCAGGCTGTATGGGCCAGGTTTACCCTGGGTGCCCCAGGTGCGGACCTTCCAGTAATATGTGTGGCCGCTCACCAGCGGCTTGCCCTGATAGACCACCTGCGTTGAGTCATCGGAGGCGACCTTGCTGCTGTCCCACACATCACCCCGGCCGCTGGCAAGATTCTCAGGGCTCGAGGCGACAAGAACCTGGTAGGCAGTCTGCATCACGCCGCGGCCGGAGTCCGCCAGCACCCACTGGAACCTCGGCTGGCGCACGTCAATGCCCGTGGGATTCGATAGGTACTCGCAGCGCAGGTGTCCGGGCGCATCTAAACCATTCTGCGCAAAACCCGGAGTGACCCAAAGCCATCCGGCTGTAAGGACTGTTATGGAAATCAGGACAAATCGCAGGGATTTCTTGGATGCGTGCATCACCACACCTCTAGTTGTGCATTGCCAGGAAGGCTTGAAGAATCAGTCCTGCCCGGAGAGCTTCTCCCACCGCTTGCGGAAAGGCACGGGATCGGGCGCGGGGAAATCACGACCTTTGGTCCAGTTTGAAAAGGGAAAGAACGGAAGCCGCGAAACCCACTTCCGCGCGCCGCTCGCGCCCGCCGCAGGAAGCCACCGAATGCCAAACCGGGCTGCGGCTCCGCCCATTGAAAACGCCCAGGGCCGCTTCATCGCCCAGGCCCACATGCGCATGCCTTTCCGTTCTGAAACCATTTCGCCCGCGTGAGGCGTTGCAGGAGTCTGCTCCTGGATCTGTGCCCGCAAATGGAGCAGCAGGTCCGGAATATTGATCCTGACAGGGCAAACCTCCCGGCAGGCCCCGCACAATGACGAAGCAAACGGGAGCTCGCGGGCCTGATTGATGCCGACAAACTGCGGCGTGACGAGGGCGCCGATCGGGCCGCTATAAACCCATCCGTAGGCATGCCCGCCGATCTTTCGATACACCGGACAGG
>JAJYJL010000669.1:4337-5511 GCA_021789565.1 Acidobacteriota bacterium | reverse complement strand
CGAATGGAGGCTTATGGTGACCTACTGAATCTCGCATAATATAGTGACAACATTCTGGTTTTGGTGTATAGTGGGCGCATGAGAACACTGATGCGTCCACGACGAGATTTCCAAGCCTTAGAACAGCGCCGCCTCCAGGCCGCGGAGCTGTTCGGCCGCGGCGAGAAACTGGCCTTTGTGGCGCGCGCACTCCACGCCAGCCGCCAGAGCGTCAGCCGCTGGTACCAAGCCTGGAAGCGGGGCGGCCTGGCCGCGCTGCGTGCCGCCGGTCGAGCCGGTCGCAAGCCGAGGCTGGATCGCCAACAACTCGCCCAGGTCGAGCGCTGGCTTCTCCAAGGGGCGCGCGCCCACGGCTTCGGCACCGATTTGTGGACGCTGCCGCGGGTGGCCGCCGTCATCGAGCGGCACAGCGGCGTGCGGTACCATCCGGGCCACGTGTGGAAAATCCTGGGGTCGATGAACTGGAGTTTGCAGCGGCCCGCCCGAAGAGCCCGCGAGCAGGATGAAGAGGCGGTGCGCCAGTGGGTCGAGCAGCGCTGGCCGACGATAAAAAAAACGCTCGCCGCCGCAAGGCCTGGATCGTCTTCCAGGACGAAAGCGGCGTCTCCGAGCGGCCTTCGGTCCGCCGCACCTGGGCGCCGAGGGGCCAGACGCCGGTCCTGATTCACGCCTTCAACTGGGGGAAAATTTCGGTGGCGGCGGCTCTGGCTTACCGCTGGGACGGAAAACGCTGCCGTTTGTATTTCCAGACCCGGCCGGGCAGCTACGGCGCGGAAAGCTTGATTCCGTTCCTGAAGGACCTGCGGCACCACTTTCGCGGCCAGCGGGTCATCCTGGTCTGGGACGGATTGCCCGCCCACAAGAGCTGCCTGATGAAGGCTTACCTCCGGAGCCAGCGCCGCTGGCTGAGGGAGGAACGGCTGCCGGGCTATGCGCCCGAGCTTAACCCGGTCGAGACGCTCTGGAGCAATATCAAAGGCCAGGAACTCGCCAATCGCTGCTCGGCCAACCTCGGCGAAGCGGCCACCGCCGTCTGCCAGGGGATGGCCCGCGTCCGCCACCGAGTCCGGCAGCTTGCGTTTTCCTTCCTCGACCACGCTGGCCTTTCTTTTTGACCACATTGTCACTGTATTATGCGATATTCAGTAAGTTGACGAAGCTTACGCCGTTTGGA
>JAJYJL010000669.1:0-4327 GCA_021789565.1 Acidobacteriota bacterium | reverse complement strand
TGCGATATTCAGTAATTGAAAATGAAGCAGCAACAGTGCACAACCGGAAACACATAAACAGGCAGCGAGCACCGGGAACGAATTTCAACCCTTGCCTGGGGGCAGCCCATGCCAGCTGGCCAATCGCGGAATCAACAAAGGGGGCGCAGTCGGTAAAATACTTTTCTGCTTGATCTGGAGTCGCAGTTGGGATATTAAACAGCACATTGTGAAAAAGGGAACCTTGTTTCTGAGTCTTGGGTTGGCACTGGTTCTTTCAGCGAGTTTTGCTGCAAATCTGCCGGCACAGACCTCAGCGAGTCACAAGTACGACTACTCACAGGAGCCGGCTGTTATCGAAAGTTTCAACACCATCGTGCGTTTTGAAAACGATGGCACAGCAACTCGCGAGGTAACGGCGCGCATACTCATCCAGTCAGATGCCGGAGTCAAGGATTACGGACTCTTGCAGTTTGCTTACAACAGTACCAACCAAAAGCTTAAAATCCTGTACGTCCGAGTTATCAAGCCCGACGGGAAGGTGGTAACCACCCCTTCATCCAACGTCCAGGATATGACTTCCGCCATTTCCCGCGCCGCGCCCATGTATAGCGACTACCGCGAAAAGCACGTGGCGGTTAAAGGGTTGGATGCGGGTGACGAGCTGGAGTACGCCACTCAGGTGAAAGTGGTCAAGCCTCTTGTCCCGGGTCAGTTCTGGTTCGCGTTCAACTTTCTTGACTCGCAGATCGTTCTCCACGAAGAACTGGATGTCAGCGCGCCCAAAGGCCGCAAGATCATTGTCAAAAGCCCCGGCCTTAAACCTGAAACCTCTGAACAAGGCAATCGTATCGTCTACATCTGGAAGACTGAAAATCTGAAGGCCCAACCGCAGAAGACCGTAAGAGAAGGGCAGCTGCCGCCGCCTACCGTTGAAATCACATCCTTTCAGAACTGGAATGAAGTCGGCCGCTGGTGGGGCCACCTGGAAAATAAGGAGATGAAGCCGACTCCGGCAATTCGTGCCAAAGCGCTGGAATTAACGAAGGGCGCTACGACCGACCAGGAAAAGGTTCACGCTATTTATAAGTACGTCGCGGAGCAGTTCCGCTACATCAGCATCTCATTCGGAATCGGGCGCTACCGGCCGCACGCAGCCACCGACGTCTTGGCCAACCAATACGGCGACTGCAAGGACAAGCACACGTTGCTGGCTTCCCTGCTCCAGGCAGTTGGACTGAAAGCTTATCCCGCACTGATCAGCGCCACTAACAGGCTCGATCCGGACGTGCCATCGCCCGAACAGTTCGATCACCTCATCAGCTACGTCCCGCTGGGCCCGAAGGGGCTCTGGCTGGACACTACAGCTGAAGTGGCCCCCGAAGGCTTTCTGGTACCCGGGCTGCGGCACAAGAAGGCGCTTTTGATCCCTGACGGAAAGCCAGCGTACTTGACAGAAACTCCCTCCACACCTCCGTTCCTGAGTTTCCAGCGATTTGAATCTGATGGAAAGCTCAGCAGCGACGGCACTTTCACCGGAAAGATTCAGCGGACTGCTCGCGGTTATACGGGACTGGTGTTACAACTGCTCTTTCGGAATACCTCCCAAGACCAATGGCAGAAACTTGCCCAGGGAATCTCAAGGCTAATGGGATTCGGGGGAACGGTCAGCAACGTAACAACCAGCTCCACCGACGAGATTGACCACCCGTTCTCCTACTCCTACAACTACACGCGCAAGAATTACGGTGACTGGTCGATCCATGAGATTGTGGCCGCACTGCCGCCTTTCGGTATACCTGATGCAAAGGAAAGCAAGGGAAAGGCACCGGCCCCAATTTATTTAAACGGACCAACCAATTTCCAATATACATCGAAAATCGGACTACCCAGAGGTTACACTCCCCAACTGCCCAAACCCCTTTATCTCAAGTTTGACTTCGCGGATTATCACTCAAGTTATGCGTTCAAGAATGGAGTCCTGACAATTAACCGCACACTCTCACTTAAGACGGACAAATTGCCGGCCGCAAGCCGGAAAGAGTACGCGAAACTTGAAAAGGCGGTGAGCAGCGATGAACGTCAGTTCATCACGGTAGGCCAGGGACAGCCAAAAGCCCAGGCAGCCATAACCCCCCACCCCGAGACAATGGGCCAGGGACAGGCAAATGTACCACCACAGGCCGTAAAGCTGTTCAGTCAGGCATCGCAAGCTGCACAGCTTCAGGATGCTCGTGACGCTGTGGACCTTATCCAACAAGCGCTAAAGCTTGACCCCAAATATGGGAAGGCATGGGGACTCTATGGTTTTCTACAAGCGGCGCAGGGAGACATGGATGAGGCGATAGGAGACTTGCACAAGGCCATCTCGCTTGACCCGCAAGACTCTTGGTTTTCCGTATTTTTGGCGCGGATCCTCGTAATGCGTGGCGAACGAAAGGAAGCCATCCAGACGTTACAGGACATGCTGAAACGGAATCCCGGCTACATCGGCGCTCGTATCCAACTAGGAACCCTTCTGCTGGAGAGCAAAGAGTACGCCAAAGCCGCGTCCCAGTTCGAAATGGCATTGGTCATGAGCCAGGGCACTCCTCTGCTTGAAATGAATCTTGGACGGGCTTACACCGGCATGAGAGACGGCGCCAAGGCCGCGGAAGCCTTCAAGAAAGCTGCAGCCGATGACCCAACGCCGAGAATCTGGAATAGAGCAGCCAAGAGCCTGGCGAAATTTGACCAGCAACTTCTTGAAGCACAGCACTACGCCGAAATGGCCGTTAAAGACGACGAGGCAAGAGCGGCAAAAATTGAGATTGCCAACGCCGGACCAGACGATCTTACCTTGATGGGAAACATGGCGTCCGACTGGGATGTGCTGGGTTGGGTCTATTTCAAGGAAAAGAACCTGGTAGAAGCTCGGAACTATCTTGCAGCAGCCTGGAACCTCAGCCAGGCTGAATCGGCAGGTGATCACCTCGGGCAGATTTACGAGAAACTCGGAAACAAGCAGGAAGCAATCAAGATGTATGAGATGGCATGTGGGTCTACGCCCATTGGCGAGAAGTCCGACGCGCGCACTCGCCTTTCGCGGCTGCTGGGAGTCCCAGGTAACAAGCTCAATTTTCGACAATTTCAAGCCGGCCAGGAAGACATCAAGGGCCTGAAGGTGAAATTAGGAAGAATCTCAAGCGCGGAAGGCAGCGCCGACGTCCTGATCCTGTTTTCGCCGGGACCTAAGATAGTAGGTTTAAAATTCACAAGCGGAGACGCACCGTTGAAAGCGCTGGGTAACGCGATCCGCTCCGCTCGGTACCACATCATGTTCCCGGACAGTAGCACGACCCAAATCCTGCGCCACGGAGTGCTGGTTTGTGTCGGACGTAGCTTTGGCTGCGACCTCACGCTGACCACTGAGCGACCAGTACACGAAATGCCAAGCCAGTGATTGGTGCCATGGGTGGCGCCCCTGCCTGATGCGCGCATTGCAAGCAACACCATGAATGAGCCGCGCCGGCACGTTTGGGTAAAGATCATATACCGGAATCCGGAGCCAGGGGGATTGTATTGATGTCGGAATGCCAGATAACGGTGGCGGGCATCAACGCCGCAAAACGGCAAAAGCACATTGCAACCGGGGGCTACGAAGCCCCGGACGATGTCCCGGGCAAAAAGAATCTGCGGCTGTAGATCAGAAGGACCAGATAGGCAGCACACACAATCAATGAACTACCCATGATGAACGCAATGAAATGCGGGAAGAATCGTGCAAACTGTTCTTGCCCCGGAGACTGTCCGATCTCAACAAACAACCGGGACATGCTGCCCGAGGCGAGGCTCACGACAGTGGACGCTCCAAAGAACAAAAGCTTCCAAAGAGCAATCGTCCAGCCAGTAAGCCGCATTTTGTAAATCAGCCACGCGGCGGCGGCCGACAGCGCAGAGAATACCAGCATGAGCGCAACCATCGTCCAACCGCGGACAATGTATCCGAAAAAGCATGTGACGCGCATGGGTGAAATAATGGGGAACAAGAAAGACAAGGCCGCAAGGGCTTCCCACACCACCAGGATGATCACCGGAACCGGAAGCCTGCGCGAGGGTGCTTCGGCCTCAGCCTGGGCGGCTCCGTGCGCGAGGCATGTGGCGCTAACGCTCTTGCGGGTGTAAAAAATCAGGAACGCCAGCGGCAGCAGGATGCCGAAGACAATCGCCATCAAAACCATCATGCCCATCACAACGCGTTCGACGTGCTGTGCCCCCGGCGGCACGGTGCGGTGCATGGTCATTATTTTGGGAAGCACTAGAGCCTTTCCATAAATAATATAGCTTGACAAAGGTGGGTTTGTATGGC
>JAJYJL010000668.1 GCA_021789565.1 Acidobacteriota bacterium | reverse complement strand
AGGCGCGCCGTGGGCGCTAACCTCAGTCGCCCTACGGGCTCCTTCGGTTAGCGCCCACAGGAACTACTTACTTTGCTAAGAACAGGAACTTCTTACTTTGCCTTGACACATATACTTAACCTAGTATTACTAGGAGCGTGGATTATTTCGTCGCGAACTCCGAAAACGTTCGGGAGAGGATTCGAAAGTCTTACAACCGAGATAGCTTTGTCATCTACCCGCCTGTTGATACTCAGCGGTTTGTTATAGGTCCGCGCCCCGTTCGCGAGAACTTTTTCCTCGTTGTTTCTCAACTGGTTCCCTACAAACGGATTGATCTGATCGTCGAGGCTTTTAACAGGGGCAAGCGGCCGTTGGTCATTATCGGCGATGGGCCGGAACGGTCAAAGCTGGAGCGGCGAGCAGGAAGAAACATTCGGTTCGAAGGATCATTGCCACAGGCGGAAGTGATCAAGGCCATGCAACGATGCAAAGCTTTTGTATTTGCGGGCGAGGAAGATTTCGGCATCGTCATGGCCGAAGCCCAGGCCTGCGGCACTCCCGTAATCGCACTGGGAAAAGGTGGGGCCCTGGAAATTGTCGAGGACAATGTGACCGGGGTCTTGTTCAAAGAGGAGTCGGTGGATTCACTTCTGGAAGCGCTGGACCGCGTTGACAAAATTTCTTTTGAATCAAAACTCGTCCGGGCTTCAGCTCTCAGATTCACATATCAGCGCTTTCGCGACGAATTTTCCACCCTGGTCCGGCGCGTTCTGATTCAAGGCGATTTGGATCCTCGCGTGCTCGGGGAAACAACCAAGCCCATCTCAAAGGGTCCTGAAAAACTCACGCCGTGTTTCATGCCCGGGAGCAAAAGGCCAAGAGGAATCGTGTAAGTATTGTGGTTGCGCGGCGAGATGGCTCGCCGCCCTTGAAAGGACACGGTTGCTGCACGTTTTTCACCAACCTGCCGATGTCCTTTTGCTCTAATCCTCCGGGAAATTGGCACTTCGCAATGCGACAAGGATGAGGAAAAACTTACGTTCTTTTTAGGCATGGCTCAGGAATGCGGGATATACTTCGGTATATTAAGAATGGGCTGGGGGCGGCGGCATTTTGAACAGCGCATGGCAGTTTCAAAGAAATACGATCGCAATTCCAGTTGAGTGATATTTCATTAGCCTGAACATCAGGTGACTTAGAGATATTTTCTAAGCAAACTGCGAAGACGGGGGCGCGAATGTCTCCAGGGACATACATTTTCTCCATTTACTCCCTCGGGAAGGGTTTTGTGGCCAGGATCCTTCCCGGCTGGGAATCAGCGCTCAACCATCACACCGCGTTCGTCCATTTCCCAATTGCGCTTTGGGTTGCCTCGCTTCTTTTTGAAATGGTTGCGGTCTGGCGGCGGAGCGATTCTATTCACCGCGCCGCCCTATGGCTGTTGTGGCTTGGCACTCTTAGCGCCACCTTCACCGTCGCTACAGGTCTCCGCGCCGCAAGCGCTGTCCCGAGCGGTATCGGGAACGTCCTCCAAACTCACGAGGAATTGATGCTCTTCAGTTATTTCCTTGCTTTGGGCCTTTCGGCGCTGGCTTTTTTCACGGTCCGTTTTTCGAGTTACCGGCTGAGAATAGTAATGCTGGCAGGACTGCTGGTTCTCTCCTTTTTCATGGTACTCGGAACTGACCGTGGCGCTGAGATGGTGGGCCGCTACGGGTTCGGAGTTAACGGCTCAATCCGAAGGGATCCGGTACCGCCGGTGGCAGGCCCGGCCGCTTCCGTGGCGAACCTGCAATACGTCGGATCAAAGTCTTGCAAACCATGCCATCAATCGATTTATGCGCGCTGGAAACGGACTCCGATGGCTAACGTGGTGCGCGACTCACGGAAACACCCGGATGCCATCCTTGCGGATTTCTCCAACCCGCCCGCCTTCATTAACTTCACGAAAGATCAGGTCGCGTTCGTCTATGGTAGCATCTGGAAGCAGAATTACTTTACCAAAGTCGGCAACGAGTATTATCCACTGCCAGGGAAATGGGACATCAAGAATCACAAGTGGGTCCCGTATCTTGTGAAGAAAGGCGAAGACTGGTGGGCCCCGTATTATCCTCCTCACAACCGTGACCATCCGACGGGGCCCACATGCAACGGCTGCCACTCGGTCAATTACAATGTTCAGACGAAGGCTGTCACGGAATGGAATGTAGGCTGCGAAGATTGCCACGGGCCGGGCAGCGCGCACGTCAAACAACCCGTCAGCAGCAACATCGTCAACCCAGCTAACCTAGGCTATATTGCCGGCAACAACGTTTGCATGCAGTGCCACGTGCAGGCGCGCCCGGCGCAGAGCCTCATTGAAGGCCAATATTATGACTGGCCGCCTAGGTTTCACGATGCGATCGGGCGAGCAGGGTTCACCTCGGCCCTGGAAAAACTTGAAGATTATTGGAAACTTGAGCCCCACAAGCTCGGCGAAGCAAACTTTTACTACTTCGCAGACGGCACGGCCCACAAGAACCGGATGCAAGGAAACGACTTTGTGCAGAGCTTGATGTACCGGCACGGCGTCACTTGTTATGACTGCCATGACGTGCACGGCACGAGTTACCCCTTCGAGCTGAAAAAACCTTCGGATGAGATGTGCGCCGAGTGCCACGCTCCGGATTCGGAAAACGGCCCTTACACGGCCACGATCGAAGCGCACACTCACCACAAGCCGGGCAGTGTGGGCAACAGTTGTATTGCCTGCCACATGCCCAAAATCGAAACCGAAGGGGTGGCGGGCCAATACGTCCACGCCCACACTTTTAGCTTTATTACTCCGGCGATGACAGAAAAATACAATATCCCGAACCCTTGCATCTCCTGCCACCAGCACAAAACCAACGGCTGGGCTACGGATTGGCTCAAGCGCTGGTATTCACCATGGCGGACGGAATAGAGGTCCTGCGGCAAACCATTGCGCTAATTAAATCGGTTTCCACGCGTGTCGATGTTTCGATTTCGAGGCTACTTACCAGGAGACAGACCTTTTGCAGCAGCCGGACAGCGGCTTGACATTTCACACCGGTCGAATGGGTAAAGTCGAGAGCGCCTGATCTGCGGCGGGGCGCCGAGCCCTTTCAAAAACGTTCCAGGTGGCAGTAATTCTTTTGAAGCCAGGCTGTGCGGAGATGAAGTAACATCGGCTGATAGAACCAGCCCCAGGCCAGGCAGGATAACAGCGAGGCCAGGAGATGGAAATCCCCGGGGACGGTCGTTTGGGAAGTCCGAAGCCGCCGACGGCCGGCACACCTGCCATCGCGCGTATGCGCACAACAATCTCGACTCGCGTCGCTTGCTTATTTAAGGCGCTGGGAATTACTTGGTTCGTTTCTGGAACGACCTTTTGCCTCATCGTTAAAGGGCCGGGCACACTATCTTTCTGGTGCATCTGGGGCTTGGCGTTTTTCGCGCTTGGATGGTTGCTTGTGGGATTGCCCCTGCTCACTCTCGGGGAGCGGATTCCCCGCGCTCCCTTTCTGCTGCTTATATTTGCTGGAGGACTTGGCGGTGCACTGGTGACGGCACTGCCTGCCATTGTTTTCGGCTACTACCTTCCCCTGGGGGCCCCTTGGAAGCATTCCCTTAACGATCTGCAATGGGAACGAATCGCTTTCGTAGCCGCCGCGCTAACAACCGGACTTTACTATCGATTCCTGCACCATGAGTCGGTGGCCTAAGCCGTGGCGCAGTGCGGATGTCCGGTCGGCAGTCGTCCACCGGCCGATGCTGCGGGCAAGAATCTACGCGTCTTGCGGTCAGGGGAGAGCTTGAGTAGGACGATGCTTCCGGATCTGCCCCGACACTCGGAGGGTGGCATGAAAAAGCGCCTGGACGTTCACTTTGCCAGTACTCATTCGCCACGCTTCTCTAGGAGACAATCCCATGAATTACTCCAACACTCCGGAAACCAGACAACTACTCGGCAGAGATCTTAATTATCTTCGCGACGTGGCATTATTCTGGCCTTTCGTTTTATACCTGACTTTTGCCGGTGGCGCTGCATTCTCTCCTGCGGATCGAAACCTTGCACTTGAATGCGCGGCCGTTTCGATTACAGCGCTCTTGCTCGCGTGCGAGAGATTATTCATGTTCTTTGTGGGAATGGGGTATATCGCCTCCCAGTGTGCAATATTCCTACTTCTGCACCGCTGGAACTGGGCCGCATTCGCGGTGGGAATTTTGACTGGCGGCCCCGTCCTGGCGGCAAATCGATACTGGCGAAAGCCTCGACTGGCTTACAAAGTACCCGATGAATTTCGCTTAATCGATACGCTATGGAGCATCGCTTCCATTTGCGGTTCACTGCTAATCGGCTTTGTGTTTGGCCGTTAGGTGACCCTATTGACGTGCCGTGGCAACTCAGGGGCCTGTAGAGGGCGGCAAACTGCGTGGGTCTTGAAATCCTCGTTTCTTAAGTAGAAAGTCGCACTCAGTACATTCCTGAGTGCGGTTTCTTCAGTACCGGAATACCCTTTAATATCCTGTCCCATCGTAAATTCGACTTTGGGTGTCCGTTAAATGGCTACTTAGCCCGCTTAATTCATAAAGGGACGGTAAAGTGCGAATCGGAAGCGTTTGGGGCGGTCTGGATGCGTTTGGGAAGCTGGCGCAATGGTCAGGACCTGGAGTTGAAAGTTGTTGGTAAGAAAGATCAGGCGCAAGTCTCTGTCGGCATCGAAGTAGTGAATGCGTCGCAGAGGCGCCGGATAGCGACGCGAACTGTTGGGTCCGGTCAGGCGGATGCTCTGGTCGGAACGCACTCCGGTGGCCCGATCCACCCGGCGCCACCCACATCGGCGGTAGCGTGTGTTCCGTTCGGCCCGAGTGACGAAGAAAGCCAGGGCTTGCGTGAACTGGTAGAGACGGCGGTAATCGACATAGCCGCGGTCGAGAAGATAAAACGCCCCGGCTTCCAGCACCAGTTGATCGAGCAGATTCACGTCGTTCACCTGCCCGCCAGTCACGTAAGCAGCGGTCGGAATGTTGCCGCGCAGATCGAGCAGCGTGTGCAGCTTCACGGCACTCTTGCGTCGCCGAAACTGCGCCCAGGGAAAAAGCGACAGGCACAGGTCGACGGTGGTGGAATCGAAAACGTAGACGGTCTGGTCCAGTTCCACGGCAAACGGTTCGTGCTGATAAAGAGCCCTGGCCTGAGCGATGAGCCCACGGGCGAAATCGGCATAGATGCGCCAGTCGTCCCGCCTTGCGGGATTGGCCAGAGTGTTGCGCGAAACGCCGCCCCGAAAACCCATGTGATAAAGCTGCGAGTGATGCGCGCGCAGGCAGGTCTCGATGTCGCGCAGACTCTCGCTGTAAGTCAGTTGAACAAAGGCCAGGCACAAAAATTGATCCAGACAGGAGAAACTCTGCACCTTGTAGCCGCCCCGGTAGCGCTCGACACAACGACGAAATTCGGCCAGCGGAAGCATCTCCATCAGTTGAGCAAAAATCGTTCGGCCACGGTTCATGCACCATCCCTCGG
>JAJYJL010000667.1 GCA_021789565.1 Acidobacteriota bacterium | reverse complement strand
TGTAGCACGATTACAGCCACCGAATAACCTAACTTTGTCAAAATTGATTTGGGGTCAACAGAAAGAACAAAGGAGGTGAGCAATGGGTCTTCTACCGGTACCACAAGGGACTTATGAGATTCAACCTCCCGTTGACTTAACCCCGAGAACGTCCGATACCGCTCGAATCCTAATCGTCTGCGAGACCAATTCTGACACGCGTCGGCTGGAAACCCTTTTACGGGAAGCGGGCTTGGATTCGGAAAGCGTAGATAACATGGCAGCAGGCTGTGAGTCTGCACGATTCGACCGGTTCGGTGTTATCTTCACCACTCCGTTTGCAGGTGAGGGGTCGTGGAAGCGCCTGATCGGGCTTGCGAATCAGCGTAGTTTAAGTTTCGAGATCGTGCTCTTAGCTCGCACTTTCGACCTCGACCAATGGGCAGAGGCCATGCAGATCGGAGCATTTGATGTTCTTGATCTCGTCTTTGACCTTTCCAGAGCGGCTGAGGTCGCGCAACATGCTTTTGGCGCAGCATACCTGAAGCGCTTCCGAAGCCGCACCGATTAACTCCAAACCAACAAGCGGGGAGCGAAGAGGGACATTTCTCCGGGCATCAATGTCGATTGCAAGAGGGTCGAGACTGGATTGCAGCAGGCCTGGGTTCAGATATTGTTCACTATATCCTCATTAGCCCTGATGATCCGAATCAGGAAGTCTTGCAAATGTGAGGAAGGAGTCAGGGTGGTAGCTGCAACATTTATGAGCCAATTTTTCTCGGAAGCCTTTTCCTGCTCCATGGCTTGGGCTTGCAATTAGAACGGGTCCTTTATTGAGTCGTTTGAGGTAAATGTAGTTTCTAGCAAACCTCTCTGTCACTCAGGCGCGCCCGATCATCATGGAAGCTGGCGGAATCACTACCGCTTGCGAAGGGTTCTGAGGTAGCCGTAACCCACCAATCCTTGTTTAGATTCGTCCCACAAATGCAGAGAAAGGGACTTCAGGCTTGAGCGCAGAGTTATGGCTTTGACCTGCTGAAACATCGGACCCTCGTTGTGGCACTTCTCCAGGTTGTAGTTAGGAATGCGCGGGTTCAGGTGGTGGACGTGATGAAAGCCGATATTGCCTGAAAACCACTGCAGGACCCGGGGCAACCTATAAAACGAGCTGCCTTCCAGGGCTGCTGTAGTGTAATCCCACTCGCTGTGGCGTTGCCAGTTAACTCCTTCAAATTGATGCTGCACGTAAAACAGCCAGACTCCCGCCGTGCTCGCCACCGTCATCACCGAGAGTTGAATCACGAGGTATGCTTTGAGGCCCATCACCAGGCTCAGCAAGCCGGCCATCGCTAAAATGGCAGCGTTCGTCCAATACACGGAGTGCCGGTCACGTCTGCTGGCGCGTGCGGAGGCAAACCGGTGGGCCACCAGGAACAGGAACGACGGTACCACCACCAGGAGGACAACCGGGTTGCGCATGACGCGATAGGCGAACCGCTTCCACCAGGGCGCCTCCAGGTATTCCTGCACCGTCATGGTCCACACGGAACCGAGGTCACGCCTGTCCAGATCGCCCGAGCCGGCATGGTGCACGGCGTGTTCAAAGCGCCAGAAGTGGTAGGGAGTGAACGTCAGCACTCCGGTAACGAATCCAACAACATCATTGGCGGTTCGGGACTTGAAGAATGACCCGTGGCCGCAATCGTGGTGGATGATAAAGATGCGCGCCAGAAAGCCACCCGCCAGAATAGCCAGCGGCAGGATGAGCCAACCGGACACCGCCAGGGTCCAATCCATTAGAAACCAGAGTGCCACGTAAGGCACCACCGAGTTAACAATCTGAAAGACGCTGCGCCACAGCGAGGGCTGCTGGTACCTGGCGACAACCGCCTTCCAGGCCATCGGGTTGATCTGATCCTCTGCGTGTGCCAAAGGTGAATCCTGGCTTACATCGCTCACACTGCTTCCTCCTGCGGATACTAAGAGGTCCGCGTGCGTCGACCATATGCGAATGGGATTGATAATGGAAATTGGAAGAACAGTTAATCTGACCCAAGCGACAGAACTGTGTGCATCAGACGCAAATCCAGTGTACCACACCTGCAAGCCATGGAGCGTTCAGCGATTGGGTATTGTGTTCAGTTTTTGCCTCCGGACTTGAAAGCACCCCGGTCCACTATTGGTCTCTTTCGGACGGTTTGTGCCCTGCATAAAAACCAAACTGACCTCTAGCAAGCAGCCGTCTCTTCTTTTAATTCAGCGGTCCCCTGCTGGGCCCTGCATTTATCGAGTTCGATCTCCAATTGTTCCTCGACGCGCCTCGCGTAGGGTATGAAATGATGTCCTGACAGCAGCATCGCGAACCCAAGGCTGAGCTTGCGTGGAACGAACAGCCAATGCATGAGGAGCCGAAACAGAAACTTCCAGTACGCTCCCCGGTAATTGGAGAAAAGACCCTGGTGAACGATCGAGCGAACCAGGATTCCAAGCATTGGCCAGAGTGGAATTGCGGGTGCTCTCTGCGGCTCCCGGGCCTTCCACTGCAGAAGTGACCGATAGCACCGGTCGTAGAATGCCGAGGGTGCGTATAAGGAAGATAGCGTCTCCCGGAATCCCTTAAGCAGGACTGGCAGGGGTAAAAGAGTTTTGAAGTTGGGGGGATCAAAATTACTCGTGGCTGTGGTATCCATCAGTATCCGGCCTTCTTTCAGCATTCGCTCAAAAAGCGGTGTCGTGGGCGGCGCCTGCAGAAATCCGACCATGGCCCATGGAATGGCCGCCCGCTCAATAAAGTCACTCTGCTGTTCGAAGATTGCTTCGGTATCGGAATCGAATCCGATGATGAAACCCGCCGTCACCCATAGACCCTGGCTCTGGATGTAGTGTACGCTCTCTAGAAGATCACGCCGCAGGTTTTGAAATTTCTTAGCTTCCCCCAAGGCTTCAGGGGAGGGGCTCTCGATTCCGATGAAAACGTAAAAAAAGCCTGCCTTTACCATGGCGTCAATCAATGCCGGTTTCTGCGCCAGATCGATTGAGGCCTCGGTGTAAAACAGTAGCGGGTAGCCGTGACATTCCTGCCACTTGTGGAGTTCACGGGCCAGTTCGAGAGCCAGTTTGTGGTTCCCGATAAAATTGTCGTCAACGATAAAGACTTGGTCGCGCCATCCAAGCTCAAACAAGGCATCAAGTTCGGCTATCAGCTGGGCAGGATGCTTGGTTCGTGGCTTCCTTCCGTAAATGGTGATGATGTCACAGAATTCGCACTGAAAGGGGCAGCCGCGGGAGAACTGAATGGCCATTGAAGCATACTTGTGGATTTTAAGCAGATCGAACCTGGGGAGAGGAGTCTTGCTGACATCAGGCTTTTCCTTGACCACGTAGAGATGTTTGGCAGAACCCTGTTCAAGGTCAGAAGCAATCTCAGGGAACATCTCGTCCGGTTCACCTACCACCACATGGTCCGCCAGCCGAAGTAAGAGTTCCGGTTCGCTGCTCGCGAAAGGTCCGCCGATTATCGTTCGCTTGCCCAGGACCCGCGCCCTCAGGAGGATTTCGTGAATGTCATCTTTCTGAACGCGCATGCCGCTAACCATGATGAGATCGGCCCAAAGCAAGTCTGCATCGAGCAAGTCCTCAAAGCTTCGGTCGATCAGCCTTAGCGTCCATGTCTTTGGACAGAGTGCGGCGACAGTCAGCAGGCCGAGTGGCGGCTGGTCCGTCTCGATGGGGACAAGATCCAGAATTCCATCAAAGGTCCAGAACGAGGATGGGAACCGCGGCCAAACCAGAAGTACCTTTAGAGCCGGGCCGAGCGGACGAAAGCCCGGCGCCTCGCCTGGATCATCCGAAGTCCCCGACACGGATGACCTGTGAAACTCAGTCGACTTCGGCATCTCATCTTCTCCAGTAGATTTAAGCGCGTAGCCACCGCAATTCCATCTCTGGGCCAAGCCCTGCCAGGGGAACACCCGAGGTTATGTTTCCGGGAAGAGCGTTTCCCGGCCCGGCCCACCGGAAGCAAGCGGCATTCCATCCGATTCTGCATGTCTCAAATCAGCCGCAGAGTGCGGTTTAAATTTCGCCACGAGTGCCGATCCAACGGTCTTGAAGATTGGACCCCGGTTTTCGAAGACCAGCCGTGCCCAGTCTCTGCGCCTCAGTTGGGGAAAGTAAATGCCTCGAAACGCCAGGCGCGAACACAAGTGGATGATCCGATCTGCGATCGGCTTATCCTTGAGGCGCTCCAAGGCCGACGCCATGGCCTTTGGTGAGTATGAGGCTTTCCAAGCTTGCCGTACCTCAGCTTCAGACTGTTCCGCGGAAAGCCCCAGTGGAGAGTAGGCCATCACGAAGGGTTTAAAGTCCAGCCAGTGCCTGGGACGGGTCAGACGGCCTGTGGCGGCGAGCTTGTTGTAAAGTGGTGTTGCAGGGTAAGGAGTCAGGAGGCCAAACACGGGAAGCCCGGGGGGCCAGGAGCGAATCTGCTCCAGAGTGCGCTCGGCGACACCGGGACGATCACCATCCATGCCAAAGATGAATGAAGTTATAGCATAAAGATTGTGCCGGCTGAGGCGTTCCAGAACTGCGTTGTATTCGGCCGGCTTGTTAAAACCCTTGGAAACACTCTTCAGATTCTCGGGATCAATCGATTCCAGGCCCATGAAGATCCATTTGCCGCCGCTCTGGGCAATCAGGGAAACCAGTTCTTCGTCTCGCAGCAGATTCATGCTGATCTGGGCTACCCAGGGGATGTGCGCGTTGCGGGCAATAATCTCCCGCAAGAGCGCCTTCGTGCGGCGGGGATTGATGGCAAAATTATCGTCAACAAAGAAAACTGCAATTTTGCCTTTTTGCCGCTTGGCGAGCGCCTTCAGCGCAAGCAGTTCATTCACTATGCTTTCGTTGGAACGGAAACGAATCGAGTCTCCAAAGAACCCTGTTACCGTACAGAACTCACATCCATAGGGGCAGCCTCGCCCGGATTCGATGGGAATCAAATGGAAAGCCTGCCATCTCATCCCCAGGCGACGGAGAATCCGCCGCGCCAATCCGGGCAGATGCTTGATCAGGTTGAACTGTTCGAGATCCATGCGGGCCCAGGGAATCTGAGGGTAATCCTGCAGAGAGGGCTTTACTTCTTTACCCTCCGCGTCCAGGGGTGCATAAACTTCCTGTAGCTCACCTCGCTCCGCATCAGCCACAATCCTGGGCCAAGTAAAGTCAGCTTCACCGAGCGCTACCGAGTCCGCGTGGCGTGGACCGCCATCCCGCCCCAAAGGCTCATCCGGAACTTCGGTGACGTGGGGCCCGCCCATCACTACCGGCACGCCAACGGCGCGTACCGCGTCTGCCACTCGATAGGCTTTGGCGGCCATGCGCGTCATGGCTCCAATGCCCACCAGACCGATGTGATGGCCTCGAACATACTCAACGACCTCCAGCTCGCTCATGCGTCGCGCATTACCATCCAGCAGAACAACTTCATGAGGCGGAGGCGTAAGTGACTTCAGCAGAAACATCCAGAGATGCGGCA
>JAJYJL010000666.1 GCA_021789565.1 Acidobacteriota bacterium | reverse complement strand
TCTTCATTTTTGGCATGGAAACCACAAAATCAGCTCCCAGCACAGTTTTGGGCAGATATAAAGATTTCAACTTGGAAGCTTGGGTACGGGTTGCAACCTGAGAAACTTCATCAATGTTCAAGTCGACAAAAGTGCGATCGAGTGGTCCAACATAGTCTTTCAGCCGCAACACCTCCAGGATCCCTTCCGTATCGCGTTCATGTCCGGGCCCTTCAACGATGATGACGGATTTCGCGCCGAGCCGCAAAAATTCTTCCCTTGCTGCACGGATGACGAAGGGGTGGGTATTGATGACGCCCTCAATGTCCGGTTCGACAAAGTTGGGCTTGATCAGTACAGATTTGTCATAGACAGGCAGCCTGAACTCGTGCAGGGTCTCGAGCAGCAAGGCCTCAATGTCTGCCTGATAATTAGGAACCGTCCGGATCGCTACCTTGGAAGGCGAACGATGGAAGGGAGGCACCAGGCGTGTGTTGGAATAACTCATCCTGTGCCCTTGTCGCCCGTTGAGCATCTGAGCCAGCCCGGAACCTCAGCCAACGCCAAAGTCGCCCATGCAGTCACCGGGATGCTTTGCAGGAACTGGTTCCTCTTGTAAAAGTTACAGAGATCCGTTTCGATGGGAGCCGGCTGCCGGTTATAAACTCGGAGGCACAGGTGTGCCAGTGCCAGGGACCCAGGGCTCCGGATGTGCTTAAAGTTCTGGGCCAGCCATTCAATGCCTTCGACATTGGCGGCACGGTTCTGATGGTCGCGCAGCGCCAGCAGCGCCCACACGGTAGGTCCAATCCTGGGCACACCAGCAACTCCGTAAACCAGCGGATTCCCTGCATTCCATCCCCCGCCGGGACAGGCGCGATCAAAAAGCATCCTTTCGCCCAGCTGGATGCGCTCACGAGCCTCCGGTGGACGGGCCTGTGCGGGAATATTCCGGAGCATGAGCAGGGAATAGGCGGTAGGTTCAACCCAGCTCGCTGTATTTGGTGTCCAGCCCCATCCCCTGAGCGAATGGTCCTGCCGCACGATCGTTTCTGCCTTTGGGTGCCATCGCTGCCGCAGTTGCCACATTAGATTGCCCTCAGCCGGCCAAGTACTGCAAAGCCATTTCACCCCAAGCGCAACGGCATTCTCAGCGGAACTGGACTGAGTCAAAAGCGAAAGGCAGGCCAGGGCAGTCCCCCAACATCCCGGGTCCTTGCCGGAGCCGGTTGGCCAGGCGCCCTCTTTCGTCTGGACTTGCCGAAGCCAATTGGACGCCGAAGTAAGTATGCTGCCGTCTGTTGCTTCGTAGGATTGCAGTGCGAGCATTGCCCACGCAGTTGGCTCAGTACTGCTTTGGGACCCGAGATGATACCCCCATCCTCCGTCAGCGTTCTGGGCCTTGCGCAGAATGTCAGGGAGGAAGCTCAACAACAACAAGAGAATCTTTTGCTCTCTCTCGGAGGAGCATTCCAATTCGGTTCCTGGGGGCATTCCAAAACCTGTGGACGGCCGAGCTACATTACATGCTCTTGAGAGGCGGGTTCTTCTGCCTCGGCAATTTCCAGATCGTCGCCATCGACTTGAATCTGCAGTTGATTGATCAGGCGATGCAAGTAACCGCGAGCGACACCCAGCGCGCGGGCTGCGTCCACCTTGCGGCCTCCGCACTCCCGCAGCGTCCGCATGATCAGTCGCCGTTTGAATTCACGCACTTCGTCTTCATAGGATCGGCCTATCGTTGTTTCTTCAACCTCGCCACGCATGCTGTTGGGCAAGTGCCATGTTTCGACAACGGGCCCTTCCGCCATCACGACGGCATGCTGGACGGCATTCTCAAGCTCCCGCACATTCCCGGGCCAGTTGTATTCTTCAAG
The DNA here is from genome assembly GCA_021789565.1 of Acidobacteriota bacterium. The sequence continues at coordinate 3,659 of JAJYJL010000666.1, read as the reverse complement.
GGAGTGAATCGCCAGCGGCGAAAAGCGGGTAGTGTTCTTTCCAAACTGCTGGGAAAAGCGTTGCAGGAAGTGCTGGGCAAGAACCGGGATTTCGTCACGCCGATTGCGCAATGCCGGAATCGTGATTTGCACGACGTTCAGTCGGTAGAAGAGGTCCTTTCGGAAGCGTCCTTCTTCGACCATTGTTTCCAGGTTTCTGTGGGTGGCGCAAAGCACTCTTACGTTAGCCTCGATAAGTGTGTTGCTGCCGATGCGCTCAAAAGACCGTTCCTGCAGGACCCGCAACAGTTTAGATTGTAGTCCCAATGGAAGGTCTCCAATCTCATCTAGGAGCAGAGTGCCGCCGTGGGCCGCTTCAAAGCGTCCCCGACGAGTTGCAATGGCGCCAGTAAACGCGCCCTTTTCATGTCCGAAAAGCTCGTCGTCCACCAGCGTTTCGGGCAGGTTCGCGCAGGAAAAAGCCACCAGCGGGCCCGTAGCACGCGGGCTGATACGGTGAATGGCCCGGGCCAGAAGCTCCTTGCCCGTGCCCGTTTCACCCGATATCAAAACGCTGACGTCGCAGCTTGCGACTTTTCGAGAGGTCTCAAACACCTGGTGCATGGCCTCAGATGTTCCCAGCATCTCGCCAAAGCGGCCGGCGGAAAGATCGCGCGAGCGGAGATCGGCCAGCTCTTTCTCAACCCTTCGGAAGCGGCACGCCCGCCGCAGCAACAAGCGTAAGTCGGGCATGTTGGGTGGGCTTGACAGCGTGTCATACGCGCCATTTTCGATGACGGTACGAGCCAGGCTGTCTTCCGCATCACTAACAATGGCAATCATGGGAATGGAGAGATCAATCTTTTTGATTTCATCCATCAGTTGGAGCGCGGGCTCGGCGTCGGAATTTTCCGCGCTGTCGTGGAGATCAAGCAATACGACGTCGCACCACCCCTGCGTTGACGGCGTAATCTCAGAATCACCTTGTTCGATGGTACGAACTTCGTAACCGGGTCCGAGAGCTCTTGTGACGACTTCTGCAAAGGGAGCGTCTGAACTACAGAATAGTACCCTGATAGCCTGCTCACACATTCGCTTTACTCCGGTTTCCAGGCACTCTTGACTACCTGCCACTAGAACATTACGTGTAAGCGTACCTGAGCGGTACCCAAGGGGTAAACTTAACGCTGTCTGCTTTCCTCCCCCGGCAAACTTTTTACAGCAAACAGACAGTAGTGACAATGGTACTAAAGTACGAGCATCAAGTTCCAGCTAAAAAGTATACACAGCCTTCGTCAGATCAAAACCGCTTGGGGTCGATCCAGCCATAGCTGCTCAACGATTTTGGCAGCCCTGATACAAATTCAAGCGAATCAAGTAGTTATCTGAGGATTAAATTCAACCTCCGGTTTGAGGCATAGGTGAGATGGCAGTTTCTCGACCCCTGAATCAAAAGTAAAATGAAGTCTGATTTTGGAGGAACCAAAACCGGCGGGACGGGCATTTTTTCTCACACTTGCCGGTTATGCCAAATACAGAATCTGTTATTAATTCCTTCGCATACTGGAGTTATTATCTGGTAATGGCAGCACAATATACTTTTTCGCATGAGTCCGGGGCGGTTCGCAGATGGACGTTGCAATTCCGGGGAGCCCGTCACATCTGCCTGTTACGCTGGTCACAGCAAGTCTCCTGACAGCTGTGATAATAATCACGTGCCGCGTGAAGGCAGGAATGCCTTCCTGTCTGTTTATCAGATCTGTTTGAGGTGTAACTTTGATGAAGGAAACTCTTCAATTTAAACTCAACGGAAAAGCTGTAAGCCTGGAAATTGATCCCACCCGGAAGCTACTGTGGGTTTTGCGTTACGGCCTGACGCTTACCGGTCCTAAGTACGGTTGTGGAGAAGCCCTGTGCGGGGCCTGCACAGTGATCCTTGATCGTCATGCGGTGCGGTCGTGCTCGGTAGAAATGAAAGACGTGGCGGGCAAGGAAGTTACCACCATTGAAGGCCTGGAGCAGGATGGCAAGCTTCACCCGTTGCAACAGGCTTTTGTTGACCATGACGCGCTCCAATGCGGGTACTGCACCCCGGGCATGATTATGAATGCTTACGGCCTGCTGCTTAACAATCCCCAGCCCACACGAAGCCAGATTATTGAGCAGATGGAAGGCAATCTTTGCCGCTGCGGAGCGCATATGCGGATTGTCGCGGCCATTGAGACTGCCGCGCGGCAGATGGGAGGGAACGCGCGATGAAGGACGTTAACCAAATGCCGGGCACGATGGAAGAACAGAACCTGGAGCTTGATTTCAGCGGCATAACCGCCGATCCCGGCCCGGCGTTCCCCCTCAACCGGCGCGAATTCCTGAAATTAGTGAGCGGCGGCATCCTGGTTTTCTGTACGGTTCCTCGAACACTGGCGCAGCAGGGCGAGCGGCGTCGAGGGCACGGCCAGCAACTTCCTGAGGATTTCAACGCTTTCCTCAGGATTGGCGAGGATGGCCGGGTGACGGGCTATACCGGAAAGATTGAAATGGGCCAGGGCGTCATTACTTCGCTCGGGCAGATGCTGGCCGACGAACTCGACGTCCCGTACGATTCCGTGGAAATGGTGATGGGCGATACTGCCCTTTGCCCGTGGGACCGCGGGACTTTCGGGTCAATGACCACCCGCTTTTTCGGTCCTCCATTCCGCGCAGCCGCTGCTGAGGCAAAAGCTGTGCTTGTGGAACTGGCGGCTGAAAATCTGGGTGTGCCGAAGGAGCGCCTGAAAACCAGGGACGGTGCTGTCTATGAGATTGGCGGCGGCAAAAAAGTCACCTACGCCGAGCTTACAAAGGGAAAGAAGATCCTGCGCCACGTAAAAGGCGCCCTCGTGGAAACCGCCGCCGACTTCGAGCTTGTGGGCAAACCGGAAATCCGAAAGGACGGCATCGCCAAAGTTACGGGTCGGGCATCGTATTCCGGGGATATCAGGGAACCCGACATGCTGTGCGCCCGCATTCTGCGGCCCCCAGCACACGGCGCAAAGTTGGCCGGCGTGGATACCTCGGACGCTCGGGAGATCGAGGGCGTTGAGGTGGTCCATCAGGGCGAGTTTGTTGCGGTGCTTCATCGGGACCCTGAAATCGCGGAAATGGCGCTGAGCAAGGTTGACGCCCAGTTTGAACTGCCCCAGCCCTACACCGACGACAAGACTATTTTTGACCATCTGCTCAAAGTCGCACCTGCCGGGGAAGTCGTGGTGCAAGGAGGCAATCTCGCAGAAGGTGAAAAAGCAGCCGACTACGTCGTGGAGGAAACCTACCTCAACAGCTATGTGGCTCACTCTCCGATGGAACCCCACACCGCGTTCGCAAAGATGGACGACGGCAGGCTGACCATCTGGGCCTCCACGCAAACGCCGTTCCCGCTGCAGGAAGCCGCGGCCCCATTCCAGGCCCTTGGTGAAAGCGATCAAGACGTCGGCTGGCGCGCCCGCCTGGGCCAAAAGAGCCAGCCGGCTTTCGTCGAAGCTGCCCCACCCGTCCTGCATCTTAGAGCATTCTATGGGATGCATGTACACCCTGGCCCCGGAGATTTCCTTCACCGTCTCGGCCTGCCCGTAGTGGTCCGGGTGGGCGTGAGTGACCACGATCCGCTTAATGTCCTCCAGCCTCAGACCGAGCTGGTTCAG